>CAMJMP010000104.1 GCA_946407055.1 uncultured Mycoplasmatota bacterium
CACCTACATTCTAATACTTGTTACGTATTTACCAGGTTCTTTCCTTTTAAATACAAAAGTAGTATTTTTATACTTCTTATCTATCAAACTCTTTTGAAAAGCATGTAATGTACCCAATAATAAAGTATCATTTAAATAAATTTGATAATCATATGAGAATCTTAAATCCACCATGCTAATCACCTACTATAAAAAGTATACTATTATTTACCTTATTTTTCAATCAATAAAAAATAAAATACTTTCGTATTCTATTTTATTACTTTACCCGTTACATAATCGCTATAAGCTTTCATAACCTTAACTTTATAATTAGTATTTTCTTCTAACTTACCTTTGATCTCTACTTTAATAAAGTTCTCTGTATGACCAATTGAAACACCATTCTTAACTTCTTCAATTAGTACTTCAACTTCTTCACCCTTAAACTTACTATAGTATTCCTTTTGTAAGTCTTCATCTATCTTAATTAACTCTCTTGCTCTTTCTTTCTTTGTTGCATTATCCACTTGATCAGGCATTGTTGCTGCTCTAGTTCCTTTTCTCTTTGAATAAGGGAACACATGAATTTTACTAAAGCCAACTTTTTTACAGAACTCAACTGATTCTTTAAAATCTTCTTCCGTCTCCCCAGGAAATCCAACAATAACATCAGTAGTTAAATTAATATCTGGTCTAACTTTTCTTATCTTTTTAATCTTATCTAAATACTCTTTCGTGTTGTATTTTCTATTCATCGCTTTAAGCGTTTTATCACAACCACTTTGAAGTGATACATGTAAATGGCCACATAACTTCTTATTATTCTTTAATTCTTTAATAAATTCATCATCAATACTAGTTATTTCTATACTAGAAACTCTTATTCTTTCTAATTTATCAAACTTACTTATTGCTCTTATTAAATCAACTAAATTATATTTACCAGTCTCTCTACCATAATTACCAGTATCTATACCCGTAAATACAATTTCTTTATGTCCATTATTAACTAATTCTTCTATTTCTTCTATCGCTTTATTAATATCTTTACTTCTTATATTTCCTCTTACATAAGGAATAATACAATAACTACAGAAATTATTACATCCATCTTGAATCTTTATGAAAGCTCTTGTTCTATCTTCAAACTCTTCTACTTTCATATCTTCAAATTCACTATTTCTACCTTCATAGAATTTAACATATGTCTTATTACTAATTAAATATTCTTTAATAATACTTACTATCTTAGATTTATCTCTATTACCAATTAATATATCTATATATACATCAGGCATGTCATCTTTATGATTTTCAGCACTACATCCACAAACCACCATAATACAAGCAGGATTATCTCTTCTAACATCTCTAATCATCTTAAAAGATTTATTATCTGCCATATTCGTAACACTACAAGTATTAACTATGACAATATCACTTGTCTTATATGATTTTTCATATTTAAAATTATTTTTTAGTAATTGTTCTTTAATAAACTCTGATTCATAAGCATTAACTTTGCAACCAAGAGTAATAATATTAAATGTCATATACATCACCAAACTCGATAAGATTATACCATAAAAAAAAAGAAGTACAAATTTCTTCTTTTTTACATATTATCATCTAGCATATAATTAATCATGTCTTCAGATAAACTAAGTCCTACTTCATCTTTAATATGTTTCATTATTTCTGCTAAACTAACACCATAACTAGTGTCTTTAACAATAATTCCTTTGATCTTATCTAATCTTTCATATTCTTCATTAATCTTATCTAAAGACCAATCTACTCCTTCAGATAATATATATTCTCTTTTTGATACATCATCTAAATCAAATAGTTTAAGATCAATCATCTTCTTATATACATTTTCTAGCTTAGGATTAGTTTCATCTAATACTTCTACTTCAGGAATTGGCTCTTCTTCTTGAGATGCTATATTAGTATAATTTTCAATATCACTTAACATCTTCCTTGTTGCTGGTTCATCTAAATATGTTTCATAATCAGCACCATATAATCTAACCATATTTCTTCTTACTCTAGTATTTATATGATATAGAAGTAATCCTTCAAATGGTTTACCATCAGTATAATTATTAATAGCATCTAATAAACCTTTATATGCAACTATATACATTCTATCTTTATGTACATCAAATCCATTAAATAAGTATGTTGCAAATATATAAGCAAATCTAGAATTAAGCATTACTAATTCATCAATTATATTAACTACTTCTAATTCACATTCTTCTTTGTTAGATAATCTTATTTCTCTTAAATACATATCATATAGAGGCATTAGTTTATTAACTAATTCCATAGTTAAATTATATTTCTTATATAATTTATCCATTTGTTCTTCTGATACCATGCCTTGTAAATCAAAGATTGTATTATATTCATTCATGAATGAAGATAAATCATCTAATTGTTTCTTTTGTTCTCCAAATTTCTCTAAATCAGGAGCATAATTACCTACATGAATCTTTTCTTTGATTTCAGCCATTCTATTGAATAGATATGTTATATGTTCAACATCTTGATCATAAATATCAAAATAAGGCATTGAATTAGGAACAAAACTGCTCATAATCTTTCCAAATGATCTCTTATCTTTATCATAAGCTCTTATTCCACGAGCAACATCTACATAATCATCTATATCTGTTGAATCATTAAATAACAAAGTTAATGGAATATTATTTCTTAAACATTTATCTAACTTAACACTATCCATAAACAATCCCTCTATTCTAATATTAATTATATAATATTTTTCCAAAATAAAAAAGTGTTAAACAACACTTTTTTAACCCAAATTAATTTCTATTACAGTATCCCTATTAATAGTGGCCCCAGTTTCTATATTAGTTCCTATTACTTTACCGTATCCATTAACTGTATACTTAATATTTAGTAATTTACATAAAGTAATTAATTCATTACTACTCCAACCTATTACATCAGGCATTATATATTCATCACTTTCTGTAACTAAGAATACTTTGTTACCAATTAACAATGTCTTACCTTTAGGTGGATATTGTTTAACTACATATTTACCATTACCCATACTGATTACTGTTAATCTTTGTAGATTTAATTTTTCAACAGCTTCATTAACATTAACGCTTATATAGTTATCCATTTCTACTATCTTTGTAGAATCTATTTTATCTATTTTCTCTGTAATATTCTTATACTTAGCTATTTCTTCTACAACACCAGATACCATCTTCGCAAAATCTCTATATGATCCTTGATATTGTTTAACTGAAACATAAATAATATATTGTGGATCATCATAAGGGAATACACCTGCAAAGCTTCTTACGTAGTTATAGTCCCCTGTTAAATATTGACCATTATCACCTACAAACTCAGCAGTACCTGTCTTACCTACTAACTTAACTGAGTCAGTTTGATAGAACTTAGCATCGGTTTTACCGCTATATACAACATCATACATTAAACTTAGTAACTTATCTGTTGTTTCTTTACTAGCTTTTCTACCTAGTTCAGTACGTTCATGTTTGTATATTACTTCCCCTGTTTCACTATCTACTATTCTATCTACTATATAAGGTTGTAACTCTATTCCCTCATTAGTAAGTATAGATAATGCTTGTAATTGTTGAACAGGTGTTGTAACAATACCTTGTCCAAACGAAGCAGTAGCTAATTCTGATTTATAAATAAAATTAATTGATCCATTTAATTCTCCAGGTAGTGTAATACCTGTTTTTTTACCAAATCCTATATCACTATAAAAATTATATAATTTTTCTCTTCCAAGTTTTAAAGCAAGATTTGTTGCTGCAACATTTGAAGAATAAGCAAATCCACTATCGAATGTAATTGTTCCCCAACCTACACCATTAAAGTCTTTAATTCTTGCATCATCAACTTGAATAGTACCAGAAGCATATGTATCGTTTCCATTATAGATACCATTTTCCATAGCAGCCATAAATGAGAATATCTTCATTGTACTACCTGGTTCATATGAATATTGTGTTAAAGGATTCAAATAAT
>CAMJMP010000105.1 GCA_946407055.1 uncultured Mycoplasmatota bacterium
AGTTTTGATTTGGATGGAGAAGTAGTACATAATGTTAAATTTTTAGATGGTGGATGTCCTGGTAATTTACAAGCTGTTCCTAGATTGGTAGAAGGCCTTACTATTGATGAGATAGTAGAGAAGATTGGTGGCATTCAATGTGGTATTAGAGGAACATCTTGTGCTGATCAATTAACACAAGCTTTAAGAAAGGCACAACAAGAACAGAATAAATGAAATATATATTAATTTTTTTTATAAAAATATATCAAAAGATTCCGGGACCTTGGCATTATAAATGTCGTCATCAACCAACTTGTTCTAATTATGCATTAATTGCAATAGATAGGTTTGGTGCAATAAAAGGTACATATTTGAGTATTAAAAGAATTTTAAAATGTAATCCATGGGGAACAAGTGGATATGATCCTGTTCCTGAAAAGAAAATATGATATAATATAATAGGTGATAATGATGGAAGAAAAGACTAGTAATATATTGTTTATTTTTATGGCAATTATGGCGGTATTAGTGGTTATATTTAAAAATGATATGTCTGCTGTAGTTATTATTCTAGCAATAGGTTTAATTGGTGGTGGAATAGGTTATTTAGTTGAAAAGAAACCAGCAGGATATTTAATGTTAGGTGTAGGTTTAAGTGTAGGAGCAGGTATTGCTTTATATAGAACAGGTGTACTTAATATCTATGATACTTTTACATTTGTATTTGCTTGTACTATAGCATTATCTATGATATTAGCTTTAATAATTGAAACAGTTAGAAAGAAACGTATATTAAGTACTCATACTTTAATAGTAGAAGCTGAATTAATAGATTTAGTTAGAAATGTTAATGTTAAAAAAGAAATTTATCTTCCAGTTTATTCATATAAAGTAGATAAAGAAATATATGAAGTTAATTATCCTAAGTATTTATCTAAACATTTACCATCTATTGGATCAACTAAACCATTGAAAGTTAATCCAAAGAATCATTTAGATGTTTATTTCGAACCTGAAATGAAAGATAAAGCTAAATATGTTGCTTGTGCATTATTCCTTTCAATAGCATCAATAGCTGTAGTTATTAGTTTGTTTATATGAAAAAATATAATAGTTTTGAAGAAGCTAATAAAGATTTAGAATTATTAGAAATTAAACATTTTGGTATAATTGATGCTTATATTACAGGTATGTTAAAAATAGATGAAGTTAAAGAATTTGAAACATTTTTGGCAGATATGAGAGAAGCAATTTATGAGATGGAAGTAGAGGAAGAACATATCATGGATATCGCAAAAATCAAGTCAAAGATGCAACATTATTACACAGAAATTTTAGAAGACGAAGAGCTTTTAAGTGTAGCTTACAGGAATCAGTAAAGCTATATCTAAAAGTTATATCAGTCTTTTTTTTCTTTTCAAAAAATAATAATATTGTTATAATAGTATCGTTCCCTTTTAAAAGAAGGTAGTGAATATTATATGAAAAGATATGGTTCTTTTATTATTATTCTACTAGCATTATTTGTTGGTATGAGTAATGTAAAAGCACTAAAAGTTGGTACTTGTGATGTATTAATATCTTATAAAGCTAATAGTAGTTCTGATAATGATATTTTTATTTGCAAGAACCAAAGATTCGGTAATCCAACAGATAGTATTTATTATGAAGGTAGTGGAAATAAAGTAGTATTAAATAACTTTAATGCTTATTATTTAGCACTAAATAGTAATGTAGTATTAGGTATTGGAGAAACAAATAGTATTTCATTATTTCATACTGGTGAATATCAAGTAACAATCACTGGTAAGGGAGTTATTAAATTTAAAGAAGATTCATATGTTAAAAAAATCAATAACGGGGAGCTAGTATATAATTATTTATATCAGGGGAGAACGGTTGTTAATAGTGAAAAATTAATATATGAGGGAACAATAAAAGAATTTATAAGTGATTATAAAGAATTGGCTGAAATTAATAACTTACCTAGTGAATATAATGAAGAAGACTATGAAATGGTGCAAGCTATTGATTACATTAGTATGACTTCAGTTAGTATTACTGATGAATGGTTAGATAAGCACATAGTAACTAATTTAAGTAAGTCCGTAGTAGATGGATATGGGGTAGTTAGTTACGAAGAAACAAAAAAAGAAGAGACACAAAAAACAGACGAAGATGAAAGTAAGACTCTTAAGAGTGAAAAAGTAATCTTAGTTAGCGAGAAAAAAATCAATACAAAGTATAAACTTGATGTAGAAGAAAAAACTCATGAGAAAGAAAAATATGAAGATCAAATTGATGATTATGAAATATTAAGTTTATATGATGTAAATGTTTATAATGGTAAAAAGTTAGTTACGATGAAAGATGGCCATTATACTATTAAGATTAAATTAGATGATGATAGTAATTATCAAAATCATAAAATAATCTATGTAGATAATGATGGAAAAGTAGCAGAGTATATTGATGGTGTAATTGAAGATGGTTACATAGTATTTGAAACGTCTCATTTAAGTCAATATGGTGTTATTGCTGAAGAAGCAAATGATGCAATAGTAATTGAACCAAAGATAAGTAAGAAGGAAGTTGCTACTAAAGTATTTAAACTAAGTGTTTTAGGAATATATTTAATAGTGGCATCATTAATTATTACAATAGTTATAATAAAGAGTGGTTTAATAAAGCGTAAAAGGAAGAGAAGAGCGTAAGAACTTCTTTTTTTATGTTATAATTTAGATGGTGAAGATAATGAAGTATTTAATATATTACTTGATAGGTATTAATGTTTTATCTTTTATTATGTATGGTATTGATAAGAGATTAGCTATAAAAAAGAAATGGCGAATTAGTGAACATACATTAATTGTTTTAGGTTTAGTTGGTGGTTGTCTAGGTTCATTATTAGGAATGAATCTATTTCATCATAAAACTAAAAAGATTGTTTTTTGGGTAGGTAATATATTGTTTTTAATTGGTTGGTCATACTATCTATTTGTGGTAAAATAAGTGAATGGAAGTGGTTTTATGAAATTAAGTTTGGCTATTTATTTCATATTATTTGTTATATATTCTGTAGTAGGTTGGGCAGTGGAATCTTTGTTTTGTTACTATAAAACAAAGAAGTTAGTAAATAGAGGTTTCTTAATTGGTCCAATATGTCCTATATATGGATTAGGTGCGGCAGCAATTATATTTTTCTTGAGTAAGTATAAAGATGATATTTTTGTTTTATTTGTAATGGGAGCATTTATTTGTTCACTGTTAGAATACCTTACTAGTTATATAATGGAAAAATTATTTAAAGCTAGATGGTGGGATTATTCTGATAAGAAATTTCATTTAAATGGAAGAGTATGTGCGCAAAATACTATAGCTTTTGGAATTATGGGTGTTTTATTAGTTAGTTTTATTAATCCTTTTATAGTTAATATGATTGAAAAATTAGGTAGAATAACTATTAATTCAATTGCTATAGTATTAGTTGTATTATTGTTAGTGGATCTTGTTGTATCTTTTAAAATTATTAGAGGATTTACAAAAGCAGCTTCTTCTATTAAGAAGGATAGTACTGAAGAAATAACTAAAAAAGTTAGAGAGATACTTGTTAAACGTGGTGGCTTATATAAAAGACTTGTATCTGCCTTCGACTTTGAAGCTTCTTCTAAACTAATACGTGATATAACAAGTCGTATTAGAGATGAAGCAAAGAAAAAAGTTGATGGAGCTAAAAAGACAGTTAACGAAGTAAAAGAAGTTACGAAAGAAAAAATTAATAAAAGAAAAAATAGAAATAGGGATGAAAATGGTTCTAAATGAAGATAAGTTTTTAAAAACTATTAAAACAATCGATAGATATTTAAGTAAAAGAAATTATCATAAATATATGACTGTATTTTTTAATGGTTATAATAACAATCATATTTATGTTAGTTTTTGTTATGCAGATAATATAAAAGCTTATAGATTAGTTTGGTTTGATTTAAATTTTATAAATCTTAAACA
>CAMJMP010000106.1 GCA_946407055.1 uncultured Mycoplasmatota bacterium
CATTGAATTCATCATCACTCTTAGATTGAATATATTCATAAACTTTAGGGAAATATAATAAATCTAGTTTAATTCTAGAGAAATCATTTTCTCTTTTTAATACTGTATCTAATACATAATCTACATCAGTATATGAAGTATTGTTGTAAAATTCAAAATTATCAAAATCCTTTAACTTCTCCAATCCTTCAACCTTACTTAAATTTCCATTAGATATCAAAGATAAACATCTTAAGCCAGGTAACTTAGAAACATTTACTTTAGTTAAATTATTTTGATTTTTAATAACTAAAGTTAATAATCTAGGACAATTAGTCATTATTGTTTCTAAATCAGCATCAGATATAGAAGGAAAATGGTCAATAATTAAAGTAGTCAAATTATGAAAATAACTAAGATATCTTATATCAGCATACTTCAAATTAATTTCAGTAATAGAATCTAATTCATCGCTTAAGAATACTGAATTTTCATCAAATACTAAACTACTATCTACTTTAGATAAATGATTATCTTTTAGGAATTTTCTTACATGTCTTCCTACTTCTTCTGGCAGATTCACCTTCGTAGTATATCCCATAGCATATCCCTCCTATTTTATCTTATATATAATATTATAACACAAAATAAAAAAATGTCTTTAAAAAGACACTTTAATTTCATTTTTTATTTCCCATAAACTTGGGACATATCTCTAGCTACATAAGTACCTGATAATTTACTATATGGTTGTTCACATAATCTTACTTCATCTTCTGTAGTACCATCAGCTAAAATAAACTTTTGATTAACAACATCGTTCTTAATAACAATAAAAACATGCCCACCCTCAGCATTATGTTTAACTAACAAATCTCCAGGCTTACACTTGGCAAAAGATATCTTAGCTCCTGCATTTATAAATGCTTGTGCTGATTTTAAACTTATTCCATTTGGTAACTTCTCATTTATTGCCCATGAAGCCAAAGCATCTCCATCTTTACCAGATACTAGATCATCTAAAGATTCATAAGTACCATCACCATCAAAATCAAATTTAAGTCCCTTTTTAGCAGCCAAATCTAAAACCGCTAATACTGGATTAGTTGTAAATTCTGACTCCTTATTCTCGTTAGCCATATTACACACCCCTTATACTACATATAATTATATCACATCAATAAAAAAAATATCATTACTATGATATTTCCTTTACTATCTTCCCAAATAGATCATATTCATTACTATCAGTTATTTCTACAGTAACAAAATCATTAATCATGCCTGTTCCATCATTAGTTATATAAATAACACCATCTTCTGATGGAACATCCATGTAACTTCTACCAATGTAATATTCTCCATCTTCAGTAATATTTTCTATTAAACATTCATATCTATTACCATTTTTATTATTAAGATTGTTAGTAGATATTTCTTGTTGTATTTCCATTATCTTATTTCTTCTATCCTCTTTAATAGATTCATCAATTTGATCAGTAAATTTAGCAGCTGGTGTTCCATCTTCAGCACTATAACTAAATGCTCCTAATCTATCAAACTTAGACTCCTTAACAAAATCACATAACTCTTCAAAGTTTTCTGCTGTTTCCCCAGGGAATCCTACTATTAAAGTTGTTCTAAGAATTACATCAGGTATTTCTTTTCTTAACTTATTAATAATATTTCTAATATCATTACCAGTAGTTTTTCTATTCATTCTCTTTAATATACCGTCAGATATATGTTGAATAGGTATATCAAAATAATTACATATCTTTTCGTTCTTCTTAACTACATTTATTAATTCATCATCAATAGATTCTGGATATGAATATAAGAATCTAATCCATTTAAATCCATCTATCTTACATAAATCATCTAATAGTTCAGCTAATCTACTCTTACCATATAAATCTATACCATACTTAGTAGTATCTTGAGCTATTACCACTAATTCTTTAATTCCCTTTTTAGCTAACATTTTAGCTTCTTCAATTATTTCATCATAATCTCTAGAAACATATCTACCTTGAATATAAGGTATAGCACAATAAGTACAATAATTACTACATCCTTCAGCTATCTTTAAATAAGCCATACTGTCTCCAGTAGTAATATATCTATCCATAAAATTTAAATAATCAATATCTACTTTTTTATTAATTAAACCATCAATTCTACTCCATAAATAATCATAATCTTTAATACTTACAAAAAGATCTACCTCAGGCATTTCTTTTCTTAAGTCTTCTTCATATCTTTGTACTAAACAACCAGTAACAATTAAATACTTACATTTATCTTTTTTATAATCAGCCATTTCAAGAATTGTATCTATAGCTTCCTTCTTAGCTGATTCTATAAAACCACAAGTATTAATTAACAATATTTCTGCTTCACTAGCATCATTAGTAATCTCATATCCATGTTTCTTAAATAAACCGATTATTTCTTCAGTTACAACTAGATTTTTAGAACATCCTAAAGATATAAATCCTACTTTCATACATGTCACCCCAAAAATTCAAAAGTATTATAACACAAAATAAAATATATCAAAAAAATACTGGTTATATTAACCAGTATATTTAAATAATTCTACTTGAGTAGTATATGTTTGACCTGATCTAACATATTTAATATTTACTTTATCACCAAATTTATGTTTATATAGTTGAACTCTTAACTCAGCAATAGTAGATATTTTAACATTATCAACCCCAATTATGACATCTCCAGCCATTAAATGAGATCTCTCAGCTGGTGAATCAGTAAACACTCTAGATATACCAACACCTTGTGCAACTCCTTCAATTCTATAAGAACTTCCAGATTTTACTTCATACATTGCTATTCCTAGCACCGGTCTAGTTATATCTTCACCATTAATAATAGCATCAGCATAGAATGTAGCATCTTCAATAGGTATTGCAAATCCCATTCCTTCAATTCCACTATCTAATAACTTCATATTAGTAATACCAATAACTTCACCATTAACATTACATAATGGTCCACCTGAATTACCACTATTAATCGCTGCATCAGTTTGAATAACATTCATTATCCAATCAGCTGTAGTGCTTGAATCTACTTTAACAGCAACTTGTCTATCTTTACCAGATAAAACACCTCTTGTTACTGACCAAGAGAATACACTACTATCTAAAGGAGCACCAATAGCAAACACAGTATCTCCTACTTTAGTCTTCGTATTGTCTCCAACATCAATAACCTTTAATTGCTTACTTGACTTATATTCCATAACAGCAATATCAGCATATTGGTCTTTACCAATAACTTTTACTTCGTATTCATCACCTGTAGTTAATACTATCTTTACTTGTGTAGCTTCCTTAATAACATGATAATTTGTTAATAAATAATAGGTATCACCAGATTGTTTATAAACAAAACCAGTACCAGTAGCATACAAATATCCATATTTATAGTTCTTAACAATAACTACAGAATCATAAACTTTTTCAACAGAAGAAGATAAACCATTCTCTGTAATATTTATATCTTGTGTAGTAACAGTAGTTACTTCTTTTTTATTACCTACTAACTTAGGAAATTTAGATATCAATAAGATAGTTAAACCAGAACTAAGAAGACAAGTTAAAACAATAAGAAAAACTAGCTTTAAAGTATCTTTACCATTCTTCTTATTTTCTATTTTTCTTTGTTCCTTCTGCTCAGTTTCAGCTAGCAACTCACTAAAAGAAGTTGTTGTTTTGTTAGGCTCCACTGGCTTAACTTCCTCTACTCTTTTTACAGGTTCTTGACCCACTTGTGTTGGCGCAGGTGCTGTTGGCGCAGGAGTTGCGGCTTGAACTGGCACACTAACTTGATTGTATTGATTAATCGGTGTATTTACAGGTTTCGGATCAGTTTTGACTGGCTCAGGACTTGGAAATACATTTTGATTATCAGTTTGCATTCTCATCAATCCTTGCTATATCTTTATAATTCAATGGGAAACCAATTCTATCCAGTAC
>CAMJMP010000107.1 GCA_946407055.1 uncultured Mycoplasmatota bacterium
ATATTATAATTCTTATTTTTTTAAAGTCAAATGTTAGTGTTAAATATTTTCGGTGCTTTTTTGCATAAAAAAAGATAATTGCTTATCTTTTTATAGTATTTTGGTGTTTTTCTTTTTCTATTCTACTATTTCCTAGGAATAAATTAGCTATTGCTAGTGTATAAGACGATAGAAATGCACCTATGTTCATTGAGTTTTGTGCATTGTAGCATAGATCATATACATAATAGAAATTACCATCATTTACTGTAGGGGTATTTACTATTTCTTGTAAATTACATTTTAGGCACATTATTTATACCTTCTAATCCATCTTTAATATCTTGTGTATCTACTGTAACTTGTTCATTTGGATTAATGAATTGATCATAGAAACTTAAATCATTAAATCTAATCATTAAGCCACCATCTTTAGTAGCATGATTAGGTTTTAAAGCCTTTTGAGCAATTAACATGATGAATAATTCTAATTCAAATGTAGTTAATTTGTCTTTAAAGAATGATACTAAAGATTCATAAGCTTTATGTTCTGCAGATACTACTCTTTCAGAATATTCTTCTTTAATAGTAGCAACAAAGTCTTTATCTGCTGCTTCATGTTTATAAACATCATTGTACCAAATAGAATTAGTTACATAATCTAATTGTTCATATGGTAAATAATTAGGAAGATTACGTAAATTATGAGCATTAATCTTCTTTAATAAACCAAATAATACCTCATTAAAGTCTTGTTCAGTCTTAATAGAGATATCTCTTTTTTTAGCTAGTTCTACTACTAACCTAGCAATAGTAGCTTTTTTAGTTATTCTATTAGGGTTTTCATAAGTAACTACGTTTAATTTAGTAAATAAAGCTTTCTTTATTTCTTCAATAGAATTATATTCTGATAGATTATAGGCTTTGTTTAGTTCTTCTATTTCTGAAGTAGGCATTGTATCTATATATCTTTTTAATTCTCTTTTTATAACAATATCTAAGTATTGAATTTGTCTTTGTAGTTTTTCTCTTTCTACAGGATCTGTAGTTGTTTCTAATTGTTTATATAGTTCATTTAATTTTTTTAACATAATATGAACCTCCTTTAACGAGTGTTTATATTATACTAAAATAGTTAAAAAAGCAATAAAAAAGATACCTAAAGGTATCTTAGTCACTATAATAACTATTTGAGTAATAGCCGTGATAGCCACTACTTCTTAGTGATGCTTTATTGATTATTACACCACTTATGCTAGAATTAGCTGTTTCAAAAGTCTTTTTAGCTCTTTCAACATATTCAATCTTGGTTACACCACTTTCAACTACTAATAGATTAGCATCAGAGAATCTAGTCATGATTGAAGTATCTGCCATACCAAGGATTGGTGGGCAGTCAAAGATGATTATGTCATAATGTTTTTTAATACTTTGTAATACTTCTTCATTACTCTTTGATGATAATAATTCAATTGGGTTTGGTGGAATTGGTCCAGTTGGTAATAAATCAATATTATCTACTGGAGTTTTTGTTATATATCTACTTAATTTAATATCTTCTTTATAATTTAAGATAAGATTAGAATAACCAGCATTAGATGGATTCATAACACCAAAGATATCATGTTGACGACCACGACGTAAGTCACAATCGATTACTAATACTCTTTTTCCTTCTTGAGCATATGCTACTGCTAAGTTAGCAGATATAAAGCTTTTACCATTACCTGGTTCACAAGAAGTAATTAGAATACTTTGTAGGTCTTTATCTACTGCTGAGAATTGAAGATTAGTTCTAACACTTTTGATAGCATCACTGAACATTGATTTTGGATTAATTATACTTACTAAATCTGAACTATTCATACTATCACCTACTTCTTCTTATCCTTTTTTACTTTAGGTATAACACCCATAACTGCTAAACCTAATTTATTTTCTATTTCATCTGATGATTTAACTGTTGTATCGAAATAGAAAATAACAAATACTAAACCAAATGATAATACTAAACCTATTAAGATATAGATTACTAAGTCTTTTACAATATTGATATTGTAAGGACTTCCTGCTTCAGCAGCTACATCTATTTGTGATACGTTTTGTAATTTATAAATAGATTTAATTTGATTACTAAATACTTTTACTATTTCATTAGCGATATCTGCTGCTAATGATTTATCTGGATCAGTAACTACTACCTTAATAATTTCAGTATTGTTAACAGTAGATACTGTTACATTACTCTTAAGGTATGCAGGTGTATAATCTAGAGCTAAGTTTTTAATAACTTGTTTCATTACAGCATCTGTTTTAATAATTTCAGAGTATGTAGGTACTAAGCTCTTATTCAAGTTAACATCTGTTTGAGTAGTTTGTGATGATGTGGCTTCGCCACTATCACTAACTAATACAAGTGTTGTAGCACTTCTATATTTAGGTGTTTTAAAGAATAAAGAGTATGTACTTCCTATTACTACGACAAATAAAAGGATAAATAGTATTAATACTACTCTGGCTTTAATATAATCTATAAGTTCTTTTAAGTTAATTTCTTCCATATTAAAAGACCCTTTCTATTTTCTCATCTTTATTATAACATAAAAGTAAACAAAAACATTTAACAAATGTTAAACGCTTTTCAGTTATTTGGCAGTTTTATTAATTGGAATATAAATATTAAATATATTCCAGCATATAATGCTGTCTTATATCTTAGCATTTCATATGCTCCAACTACTTTATCTACTGTTGATACTAACCATGATTCTTTATGTTTAGGTATTATCATGTTACATGGGAACATATGTGATTTAATTATATCTTGTTGTAATTCATTTAATTCATAGTATTTTAAACTATTCTCTAGAGCCATTTCTGGGTGTGTTTGAAGTCTTTTAGCACTACTTTGGCCTTCTAGGTTCTTGTCTAGATAGAAATCATGTAATAGAGCTGCTCTTGTTGTTTCTTCTGTATGTTTCATTCTAAATAGTTTACCTACTAAGAATGAATACTTAGCAACTCTTAGTGAATGCTCATATCTAGTAATACCATGATGTAATTCTTTATTTAACTTATTAAACTCTTTATTATCCAAGATATCTTGGACATAGAGGTTAAATTCTTCTGTTTTTTTCTTTGTCATGTGTTTTTCACCCCGACCGGTAAATTATAGCACATATGGATTTTATGTGCAAATTGTATATTTTAATTGTACTTTATATTTTATGTAAATGGTAGGTTTAATGGTTTTTTGACTGTAAAAAAGATGACAAAGAAAAAGAAGCTTATTTAGCTTCTTCATAAACCATTTTTTGTAGTTTTAAGTTACCATTACTGATATCAAAGACAAAGTTATATCTATCAAATTTAGTATAATCTATTTCTTTACCATTAGACATTTTAGGATCTCCATATTGTTCTACTGTTACTTTTTCATATACTGGTTTACTATCTTTTTCTTCTTTATACATTGATTCATATTCACCTTCATAGTTATATGTTGAATAGTAAGCTATATATGTAAGTGTTAGTTTATTACCTTCTATTTTAGATCCAACGAAATACATAGTTAATCCCTCATGGGCTCCTTCACAACCTGTAGCATATGATTGGATTGTGTATTTACCATTTTTATAGAATAAATGAGTATTTAATGATGTATATTCTAGTTCTGGATCTTTTTCTAGTTTCTTTAAGAATGATAGATCATCAAAGTTTTTAGCATAATCTTCTGGTTTAATATAGATATCCTTTTCTGGATCAGTATGACCAGTTGAATGAACTACCATAGCACCTTTAAAGTCATCAGACATTTCATTAATTGTTAATGTCTTTTTATTTAGTGGTGATTGTGGGTAATTACATAATTCAAATGGAATAAAGCTTTTAGCTTTTTCAACTAATTCTTTTTCACTTAGTTGTTTTGGTTTTTCAGGCTCTCTCTCTGGTTCCTTTTCA
>CAMJMP010000108.1 GCA_946407055.1 uncultured Mycoplasmatota bacterium
TTGGTTCCTTTGGATCAATTGCACAGAAACCATTAATCATAACTCTTTTTGTTCCACTTTGTAGTAGTACTACTGTTCCTACTGGTAAATATTTTCCTTCCATATCTATTCTCCTTACTCTTATACATATTATTATAATAAAAAATAATTAAAAAGTCTACATAAGCATTTTATTTTTTATGCATTTACTTTTGTTGTACAATTGACTAACTAAATCATCGCTTTCTCCTTCAGAAGGATCTAGTTGAAATCTCATTACACCATCCCCTAGTTCACCATTAAGTGTTAGGTTTGGAAGATGAGATGTCATTCTAACAAAGATAGATGTAAATTTGTTAGTTGCATTAGTTTGAATACGATCATTTCTTTCTTGCAATTCTTCAGTGAATTTAGGTAATTCTTGAGCTCTTATTTCTCTTGAATAATAACGAATTGGAAGATAATCAATTACTTTAAAATGTTTGATTCCTTCTTTTTCTAATAAACCTAAGAACAATGACATAGAAATGATTGATGATGGTGATAAGTTTAATAAGTCAGGTTCTTCAGAAACTGATTTATTAACTTTATAAAAAGATCTTTGTAATTTTTTATAAATGTGACCCATTTCTTCATTGGCAAATTGTAGTTTCTCTGGATTAAGAGAACTATAAATATAACAAACTTTTTCACCATTTTCTTCACAGATACCATAAGATATCTCTGGTAATCTATAAACATATTCTTCATCATTAAAGAAGCCATGAAGTGTGAATGTCATTTTATTAGGAGTTTCCATATAAATGGATTGTTTTTGATTTTGAATTAATACTTCGTTAGCTTCAATTGGTGTGTCAGTTAAATCTACTATTTCATTTGTATCTGTTAAAGTAGTATTTTTAATGAAAGCTGTTGTGCGATCTAGATAAGCTAGAGGATTAGCAAAATCATCAAAGGTAGCATTAGCAAAAGTATAAGCTGTTAAGAATCTAATTTTATCTTGGATTCTACGGAAATAATCGTTAGTACGATAATTTTGTAGTAATAATAAATCAGCTAGTTTACTTTTAAATAATGGATAATTATTTATATATAAAGTTGGATAATTATCGTTACCATTTGTTTGAAATACCCTATTATCTGGATAGACAATCTTAGTATTAAAAGCAACGTTAAATATTTCATTATTTACTTTTACTTTGCCTTCAGCTGCTTCTCTAAATAGTTCTTCTAATGTTTCATCTATAAATCCATTCATGTCTTTCACCTATCAATATTATAGTTGATTTAATTTAATTAATCTATATTAATAAAAGTATGATAAAATAATGTTATCAAGAATATGGAAAGAAAGGTTGAAAATGAAAAAGAAAGAAAAAGAAGTAAAACAAATTGAAGAAAAGAAAGAAAAAGAAGTAAAGGTTAACCCTGTAAAAGGCCCTTCAAAAGTTGGTAAATATATTAAACCATTTGCTTGTATAGTAGTTTTATTATTATCATTTTGGGGTATCATGTATTTTACTGGATTACCTAAAGCTGTTGTTGTAAGAGCAGTTGATCGTGTATATAATGATGCAAGAGAAGATCTTAAAGAATTCGAAAGAATTTGGAAAAAATATGATTTGAAAAAGCCAATGAAAATGACTTATAGCATGAAGATTGAATCAGACTATGATGAACTTAAAGCCTTAGATGGTTTTGAATTTTCTGGTACTGCTGGTATTAATGCTGAAGATAAGTTATTAGTTATTGAATCCGAATTAACACATGAAGATCATTTTGGATTATCAATGGCAATTAAAGGTACAAAACCTTATGTAAAAATATTAGATACTGTTATCAATGTTGAAGATAGTGAAAACTTTGATGTTGAAGATATTGGATATTTATATCAAGCATTAAATGAATTTGATCCAGACTTTAAGAGTTGGGAACAAATATTAAAATCATTTAGAGATGCTTTTGTTAAAGGTATCGATTATGATGCTCTTGAAAGAGTAAATGATACAATATCTGTTAATGGTAAAGAAGTTAAAGTAAATGTTGTAACTTATAAATTTGATAAGAAAGCATCTAAGTATTTCTTAAAAACATTTGCTAAAACATTAAAAGAAGATAAGAAATTCTTAAAAGCAATTGATAAACTTTCTGATAATATGGATTTAGATTTTGATGCTGATGATATTAAGGAAGGCTTAAATGAATTAATTGAAGAAGCTAACGATCTTCAAATGGAAAAAGATGAAGTTGTTACTATTCAAATTTATTCACAAGGATTATTTAATGAAATTGTTGGTTTTAAATTAAAAGCTGGCAAAGAAGAAATAATGGAATACTATTCTCATAAGGGAAATACTGAATTAGTTATCAATGATGATTATGAAAAAATAGTTCTTTCTGGAGAAAAAGATGGAAAGAAAACAAATTATACTTTAAAAGTTGGTAAAGCAAAAGTTGCTAAGTTCACTGTAAGAGCTTGGGAAAAAGATAAAGTTGATGTTGATTATACTATTTATGCTTCTAACTTCTCTGTTGGAGATGAAGATATAAGTGGTACTATTTATGTTACTGCTAAAGAAGGCAAGCATGATATAACTGGAGAATACAAATATTCAATTGAAGGTGAAGATGGTAAGTTTGCTATTTCTGGCGATTATAGTATTGAATTCGATGCTGAAGTAGAAGAACCATTCTCTACTAAGAATGCTACTGAAATGATTGATGTTGATTGGAAAGAATTAAGAACTAAAATTGCTGAAAAATATAGCGATGATGAAATGATCAAAGAAATAGCATTAGAAATGGTTAAAGATCTTGAATCTTCTGGTGTTCAATACAATTACAATAATATGATAGAAGTTGATGAAGACGATGCAATTAAGGTATTAAAGAAAACAAAACCTACTGTATTGTTCTATGCTTCTTATTATGATTACAGAAGAAATAATGACTCGTCTCAATTAAATAGTTTAAAAGAATTACAAAAAGAGTTAGATTTCCATTCTTATTTTTTAGATAACTATTATGGAAATTATGATTTCGATGAAGCTGTTGAAAATGTTGAATATACTTGTTCTTCAGAAACTTGTTCTGAAACACCTGCTATTTACTTAATTAAAGATGGTAAGGTTGTTAAGGCATTTAGAGGTACTGTTGAAAAAGAAACACTAAAAGCTGCTTTAGAAGAGATTGGTATTTAAAAATAAAAAAGGCTTAAAAGCCTTTTTTTTATTGCCATTATATGATATTATATTAGATAAGAATAGGAAGTGTGTTAAATGGAAGATGAAAACTTAAAAAATACACAAAATAAAGATAAAGTACTAGATGAAATGAATGATTATATTAGTAGTACTATGTCTATTCCAATTATTAAATTAGATGATAATGGTGAAGTAATAAATAAACCTGAAGAGGTAAAAAAAGATATTGTTAGTGATGTAAATGAAATATATGCTGATAAGAAGGATGAAGAAAAAGTAATTGATGTGGAACCTGTTAATGAAGAAGTGTTCCCTACTCCTCCTTCCGAAGTTGAAGCTGTTCATGATACTCCAGATCCTGTAGTTGAAGAAGTAACTACAGCTGAAGAACGTCATGGATTAGAAGATATGAAAGAAGAAGATATTCCAACTTATGAACCAACAATGGAATCAATGAATGTTACTAACGAAACTCATGCTAACTTAGAAGAAGCTGTAGTTCCTGAAACTGCTAAGCCAAAGAAAAGTAAAGCTTCTTTAGTTTTAGGTATCTTAGTTTTATTAATAGGTCTTGGGGCATTAGGCTACTTTGTAATATATCCATTTATTCAAAATAGATTTATGAGTAATCCTAAAAATGTATTTGAAGTTACTATTAAAGATATGGCTAAGAATATTAACTCATATATAGATAAAGCTCCTAAAACTAATGCTTTATATGATA
>CAMJMP010000109.1 GCA_946407055.1 uncultured Mycoplasmatota bacterium
ATTTGTTGGATTACTTGGTGTTGTTGGTTGTGTTCCTAGTGCTGATCCAGGTTTATTTACTATTAATTTTATTACACCTTCAGATTTATTATTACTTTCATCTGATGCTATTATCATTATTTCGTAAGTTCCATTAGTTTTATAAGATGCCATCTTTTCATCTTTAAATGCTAATCTACATTCTTTTTTACTGTTATCAGAACATGATTCAATGAAAGAACCTACATTATATGCATCATTTTCATTTATTGTAATTTCTTTTAATTTTAACTCTGGTGCTTTAGTATCTTCGATAATAACATGTGATATCTTCTCTTCTTCACCTATTATTACTTTTACTTCATAAGTACCTAATTTATTAGCGATTAATTGGGTTTTATATTCAGTTTCTGGAGTTCTATTTTCTTCAGAAACAATATTGTTATTAGCATCTAAATAAATTGTTTCGTAGATATCTAAAGGATACTCAATGGTTGCTTCTTCATCAGTAAATTGTTCTGATGATGGAAGTTCTGTATATATTTCTACTTTAATATTATCTTTTACTTCTTTGATTTCAATTTTTTTCATTGAATCTTCAATAGTTGCTTCTTCTGAATGATTAAGAGTTTTAATGTGATGTAGGCCGCTATAAGTTAATGTAATGCTAGTAACCATAAATACTAAAGCAAAACACAATATGAATGATTGTTTTATCCTTTTCATAACCTACACCTCTATTCTATAATTATTATAACAAATTTAAGGTGTACATTAAAATGATTTAAGAAGTACTTGTCACTTTAATTGGCAAAGAAAAAGAAGTATTTTCATACTTCTTAGTAGTTTTCGCTCTTAATTTCAAAATAGCTTTTTGGATGAGCACATACTGGACATACTTCTGGTGCTTTTTTACCAATAACAACATGTCCACAATTACGGCAGATCCAGATGCAATCTTCATCTTTAGAGAAGACAACTTCGTCTTCAATGTTCTTTAATAATTTTCTATATCTTTCTTCATGATGTTTTTCTATAGCAGCAACTGCTCTAAATTTAGCTGCGATAGCTTTGAAGCCTTCTTCTTCAGCTTCTTTAGCAAATGTTTCATACATGTCTGTCCATTCATAATTTTCGCCATCTGCTGCAGCTTTTAAGTTTTCTACAGTTCCTGGTACTTCGCCACCATTTAGTTCTTTAAACCACATTTTTGCATGTTCTTTTTCATTATTAGCTGTTTCTTCAAAAATAGCTGCAATTTGTTCATATCCATCTTTTTTTGCCTTAGATGCAAAGTATGTATACTTATTGCGAGCTTGTGATTCACCAGCAAAAGCTGCTAGTAAATTTTGTTCTGTTTTAGATCCTTTTAATTCCATAATTAATCCTCTTTCTTTCGTTTCTAAGATGATTTTATTATACTACAATTAGATGGTTATAACAATATAGTTTATTGACTAAAAAACTATTTATAGATAAAATGTTTTTGGTGATTATATGAAAGAAAAAATCAAAAAACTATGGAATTATTTTACTACCTATGAAAAGATTTGGTTCTTTAGTATTTTAATATTATCGATTATATTTGCTTTTATTTTTCCAGAAGAAGATACTAATGGTGTTAATGGAAAAATAATAATGGCTTTGTATCTAGCAGATATATTCTTAAATATACTATGTGAATTATTAATATCGAAACAGAGTAAGTGGAATTTTATTGTATCTTTATTTGTAGAAATTACAGAGATATTAATATGTATTGTTTTATCTTATAGGTTTGCTACAATGGCAACTACTCTATTCTTCTGGATACCGATAGATATTATTAGTTTTATTAATTGGCATAAACATCCTGATAAAAAGGAAGAAGAACTTACTGAAGTAAGGAAACTAAGTGGTAAAGCTGAAATATTATGTATATTAGGTATTATTGTTTGGACGATTGGTATTGGTTATTTATTAACTTATTTAGATATTGGAACTGAATTATTCCATGGAAATAAAACATTAGAGATTATCGTATGTTACTTAGATGCTTGTGTATCTGCTGTTGCAGTATTAAATGGTGTATTTATCTTATTTAGATATAGAGAACAATGGATAGCTTGGTATATAGACTCTATATTAGAAGGAGTTATTAATATATTATCTGGTCAATTTGTATTGTTAGTATTGAAAGTTGGTTATTTAACTAATACAACTTATGGATATATTAAATGGACTAAATATATTAAAGGACATAATAAAAAGACAAGAAAAAAGAAGTTAGCTTAACTTCTTTTTTTGTATGTACTTGTTCTTCTAGAAGCATGAGTACTTGGTTTCTTAGTTGATGGTCTTTTCTTAGCTTTAGCTTTAGTAGTTGTTTCTTTCTTTTCTTCTTTTTTAGGTTCTTCTTTAACTTCTTCAACATGAGCAACAACTGCTTCTTTAACTGGTTTTTCAACCTTTTCGGTTTTTTCAACTTTCTCGGCTTTCTTAGCTGCTTTAGAAGCTTCCTTTATTTCTTTAGCTTCTTCTTTTTCTTCTGCTTCTTCGACTTTTTTCTTTAAATCTTTTAAATATTGAGTCTTTGATAATTCTTCTTCAATTGTTTTACGACTTAATTGGGTAGTATTTTCTAAAACATCTTTGATTGCAGAATCATCAATAATTTCAACTTTTTCTTTTTTTCTAATTGGGGAAATCTTGTAACTCCTTAATTCGTCTAGTTTATATACTACTGTATTTTCAAGACCTTCCAACATTGTTTCATAATCACTTTTATCTTCTTTTTTATCTGGTTTCATGAATCTAATAGATTGTTCTGTTGGAGAGATTGTGTCTTCATTAATTCTTAAAATAAATACACAAGCTTCATTGTAGTGTAACAATAAGAAAAAACATGAATCATTATCGTTTTTATAATATATTGGTTCACGTAACTCTAATTGAGCATCTACTAGATCATCAAATGTTTTAACTTTAATAATATTTTTACCAGCAATATTTGGTAATGTTTCAACTTCAACGATTACAGAATCGTAAGTTTTAAGTATTCTTCTCTTTTCTTTGATAAATACGGCGTAATCATCAGGAGATTCTTTCATGTAGATAGATAGACATACAGAAAGAATAATAAACAAAGTTACTAGAACAATACAGAATCCAATTAGGTGTGTGAATAGTGTGATTATTATTGCAACAGCTAAGATAACTAATGCAGCAATAACGCAAACTATGAGCACTTTTTTATTGCTTTCTAAGTTCCCCATGTAAATCTACTCCCTCTTATTCACCATTTCATTTAATTCTATTGATGGATAGCCAATTAAAGGTATCCTTATTATAACTATACCTATTATATCATCTTTTTTTTGTTTTGTAATGTCTTTTGTGTTATTATTGTCACCTTTTGTTATAAATTGTAGTTCTTCCCCGTTATCTATGCGGATTATTCGGTGTGTTACAATAACATCTCCTTCGTAGAAAGCGATGATATCGTCTACTTGAAGGTTATCTTTTTCCTGATCACTTAATTTTTTAATAATAATTCCATCCCCACGTTTTAGAGCAGGATACATAGAATCTGATGCTATTGATGACAAATAATATTTAAATTGACCGGAAATTAGTGCTACAAGGATGAAAACAAAAATAAAGATACAGATTTCGAAATAGAAACCAATTCCCTTTTTATAGGTATCTGCTCTTTCCATTTCCATCTTACGCATTGGTCTACTGATTAAATAATAGATTATTAAATCCAAAGCAATAATACCCATTAATTCTACATATGGACTTAATACTGGGTAGAATATTACTAATGGTGTAAATTCTAATAATAAACGATATAGTATATTTGGAGCATAACCAAACTTGTATGTACTGTAAGTTAATAATATTTCTTTAATTAATGATGTTAAAACAAAGATTATTATTT
>CAMJMP010000110.1 GCA_946407055.1 uncultured Mycoplasmatota bacterium
CAGTTATTACTGTTGTTGCTATTGCAGCTGTTGCAGCATTCTTCTATGCATTCGTATGGCCAAGTATCCAAGCATCTTTAGCTTTAACTACTGCTTGTAACTCTGTAGACTCTAAAGGAGCATACAAAGGCGAGGGTGTTGAGTGTACTGATTACAAATGTACATTTACAAATGGTAAGAAAAAAGCTGAAAGAACTTGCGATAATAATGCAAATTATAATAGAGAAGAAACTAAATAATTTAAATTAAAAATAGGCTTAGGCGAATTTAAATCTATTATTTCGATAATAGCCGAATTTGCTTAGGCTTTTTATTTTAGATAGGTGATTTAAATGAAAGAAGCGACTGGGGAATTAAACAGTGCAATCATTGTTGTAATTGTCGTTGGTCTTTTGATTGCTTTTTTCTATGGCTTGATATGGCCAATGATTAAAGAGGGGCTAAAAGACAATGCAAGATGTGCTGATGCTGTCTGTGATGTAGGCGTTGAATCAGGCACTGTTGGTGTGGAGTGTTATTCTCCACACGATAATAGTAAGGAGAAAGAATATTTTTATTGTCCTTATAAAGGCTAGGTGATATAAATGAAAGAGGCTATTGGTGGTTCATGGATTACAATTATTGTAATTACATTTATCGTTTTATTTGCTTCTTTTATGTCTTTATCAATAAATTGGAGTAAGACATATAAAGTAAAAGATGAGATAGTTTTAGCTATTGAACGTAATAATGGTGTTAATCCAGATTCATTAGAACAGATAGGAGCCTATATGGCTGATTTAGGATATAGAACTGTTGGTGATAAATGCCCAGATCATTATGTTGGTTTTACTTATGATGGAACTAAGACATATAGTTCTCCAAGTTATTGTATTAAAGCTAACTTTGTTGGAGCTACAGCTACTGGACATAAGTCATTTACGGCTTATTACTCTATAGTGGTTTTCTTTAGGTTAGATGTACCTATTATTAGACATATGATTAAATTAGATTTGGAAGCTAATACAAAGATAATACTTCCAAGAGTAGATGATTTAGTTGCTAAACGTGGAAAAGAATATTAGAAGGGTGTGATATTATGAG
This sequence comes from uncultured Mycoplasmatota bacterium, assembly GCA_946407055.1. Lineage (GTDB taxonomy): Bacteria > Bacillota_I > Bacilli_A > RF39 > UBA660 > Coprovivens. The sequence continues at coordinate 1,084 of CAMJMP010000110.1, forward strand.
AGAAACAATTGCCGGTGTATGGTTATATGGTATCATTTTTGCGTTCATATTAATGTTTGCTGGTTATTTAGCTGTTTCTATCAAGTATTCTGAGGCATTTAAAATTAAAAATGATGTTCTTTGGATTATTGAAACTCATAATGGACTAGGTTGGAATAGCGATAAGATAGAATCTACTTTCCATAAAGGAAAGATGCTAGTTGGTCATTTTGGAGGAATGAATGGTATAAATGCCTACCTTCAAGGTGCACAATATAATGCCAAAGGTAAATGCCCTAATGATAAAGGTGAAGATTGGTATGGCGTTAAATCGTTATCTTATGAAAAACAAGAAGTTGAAAGAGCAAATAAAAGTAAGACATACTTTTGGTGCTTTAAAAAGAATAAAGTAAATGGCGGTAGCTATTATAGTGTGAGAGTGTTTTATAAATTTAATCTTCCAGTAATAGGAGATATAATTACATTCTCAATTGATGGAACTTCAGTTCCAATAACAGTAGCCAAGGATGAGTATTAGAAAGGGGTCATGAGAAATGAATGTTATTGTTTCTAATAAATATGCAGCAATGTTAGGTAACCTAAGCATTGACTTGATTAAAAGTGTTAATGGTGAATTTGATGTTGATGAATTAATTGCACAATTTGATAATTTCTTCTTTAACAAGATGGTATTGGATATAACAGCAATAAGAAATTATAAAGATATCTCTCAAATTCAAAGATTATCTTTTGGTATGGATATGACTAAAGTAATCTTATTGTTAGATGATTCTCCTGAAGTTAATTCTCCACAATATTTGTCAGAATTAGTTTCAATGGGAATATATAATTTCACTAGAAATATAGATGCTGTTGCATATTTGATTGATAATCCAAATACTTATAAAGATGTTGCTCAGTTCCACTTGTTAGGTGGAGGCGGCGCAATGCCAGCAGGAGCACCACCACAAGATGATGGACGTGGTGGAAAACGTGGTGGTCAAGAACCAACACATAACTTTATTAATAACAGTGTTGCGATGCCTTCTATTGGCGGAACTAGAGTTATCGGATTTAAAGATTTAACTGATCATGCTGGTGCTACAACATTGATTTATATGTTAAAAAAACAATTAGAAGATAACTATAATGTTATTGGTGTTGAACTTGATAAGAGTGACTTTATGTTCTTTAATGATCAAGACTTGAAGAGTATTAGTACTAAAGAGTTACCATCATTAATTAAGAATCCTTCAAGTAATACACAAATAATATTAATAGATATTAATAATAGTAGTGAGGAAGCTAATTGTACAGAGATGATATATTTAATTGAACCATCTACTATTATGTTAAATAAAATGATTAGAAGAGATAGAAATATCTTGGAAAAAATTAAAGGTAAAAAAGTTGTTTTAAACAAGAGTTTATTAGATATTAACGATGTTAAGGATTTTGAATATGAAGCTAGATGCTCTGTTTTCCAAAATATTCCTCCATTGGATGATAAGAAAGATAGACATAGAGTTTTAGATGAATTCTTGAATAAAATGGGCTTTGATAAAAATAAACCTGCCAACGATGGAAATCGTGGAACTAGGTTGTTTGGCATTGTCAAGGAGTAGTATAAACTCTTGACATTAGCCTAATAATTCAATACAATTATATTAAGAAGAAGGAGATGTATATACATGTTTTTATTAGAAGAAAAGGCTTTTTGTGTAGGTACTGCAAAGATTTGGAAATTAGTTGGAAACATTCTATTTATCTTTAAAATAGTTATTCCATTGTTAGTTATCATTTTTGGTATGATCGATTTAGGAAAAGCAGTAGTTGCTTCTAAAGACGACGAAATTAAAAAAGCTGCTAAATCACTAGGTATGAGAGCTTTAGCTGGTTTAATTATTTTCTTCATACCAACACTTGTTGGATTCTTATTCTTGATGGTAGATGGAATTAGTGAAGATGATTATAAACCTTGTGCTGATTGTATTTCTAAACCAAGTTCATGTCCAGTAGATGATTCATATTAATTTTTTAAACTAAACAATATTTATTTAAATATTGTTTTTTTTATGCTATAATTTCTTTATGATTGAGGTGTAATATGAAACGTGTAGGAATAATAATTTTTGCTTTATTTTTGTTTGTTTTTGCATTTGGCAATGTTAAAGCAATTGAAGGAAAAGAAGTTGTAGAATCAACTACTATATTATTGGCTGCAGATGAGGAAGAAAGATGTAATCATATATTTGGAGATCCAAACACTGAAGGGGAATTTGCTTACTATTTACAACAAATTTTTAATGTATTTAAGTATTTAGCACCAGCATTAGTAATCGTTTTATCAACAGTTGAATTTATTAAGGCAACTGCTAGCGATGATAAGGATGCTTTAATGAAAGCTACTAAAAAAACTGGGGTTAGAATAGTACTTGCAATAGTGTTATTTTTCATACCTGGTTTAATTAATTTCTTATTTGATAAACTTGGTTGGTATGGAACTTGTGGAATAGGTTAATTTAATCCATAAATAAGAGCAATATTTATTTAAATATTGTTTTTTTTATGTTATAATTTTATATGATAAGAGGTGGGATTTAATGAAGAAACTTTTAGTGTTTACTTTAGCATTGTTTTTTTGCTTCATTATTCCAGTAAAAGCGATAAGTAGTGAGGAAGTAACGGCTTCACCGTTTGTATTATTAGCTGCAGATGAGGAAGAGAAATGTAATCATATATTTGGTGATCCGAATACTGAAGGAGAATTTGCTTACTATTTACAACAAATATTTAATGTGTTTAAATATCTAGCACCGGCTTTAG
>CAMJMP010000111.1 GCA_946407055.1 uncultured Mycoplasmatota bacterium
TTTTTACCATCTATATTTAAATCTTTTATGGATTTATGTAAAAAACAAAGACAACTTTATGGCAACACGTTTACTTATACACTAATTGATGAAAAAGACGTGAGATGAGAGAACGAGTAACTGCAAAAGATTGGATAATTACATTAGTTTTTATACTTATATATATAGGGCTTATAATAGCTATTGAAAATGTAGGATACAACAAATATGATACACCGCCCGTAAAAGGGAATGTGAATGTTGATTCAATCCTTAATACTAATGATAGTATTAATTATGTAATTAAACAAAAAGATAGTATTAAATATGAAGAAGTATTTAAGGTTCGTAATCTTGACAACGATAGTACTGTTAAGTTGTTCAAAGAGTTGGTCAGAGAATAGCATCATCCCTTCTACAGGGGGTGTACCTGACAGCGTTCTAGTAGCTGTTGATGATTTAAGAGCTGCTAATGCTAAAATGGTAGAACTTAAATATGAAAAAGAAATTAATGCTGATCTTAGACAAATTGTCAAAAATGATTCAGTTGTTGTCAATGCACTCAAACAAGAGGTTAATTATAATCAAGCACAATCAAAAAAATATAAGAAACAACGAAATGTAGTTGGTGGTGCTAGTATTGGTGTGTTGATATTGTTAGTTATATCATTATTGTAATTATGACATTTTATCACGGAACTGACGAAGAAAGTTGGGAAGCCATACAAAAAGAAGGTGTTCTTTGGGGTAGAAGATATGTCCAAGAGGATAACGAAATTAGAGAAGTTAGTAGATGTACATATTTAGCTGTTGATGAACGTGAAGCTATGTTAAATGGTGATATAGTTCTAAAAGTAGAATATGAACCTACTGATGGAAACGATAATTATGTAGAAGGATGTTGGCAACTTAGGGTATATGTTCCAATTTCTTTATCAAACATAATAAGAATTAGATAATGAATAATTCTGTAGAAGAATATATCAGAACTTATCCTTTTCTTCAATATATAAAAGAAGATAAGAGTCATTATACTCATGCAAAAGATGCTGGGTATGACGACCCTGATGATTTATTTCTTATTGGAGATAGTGGAGGATTTCTTCTTAATATTCACGAAGGTGACCGTTTTGTAAATACTCATTTATTTACACAAATGGCTGATATCTATCGTAAAGAAAAAACGTATACACGTTTTAAAGAAGATAGCATTCCTCATATGCAATTAAGGAAAAGAGAGGAGTATAGAAGAAGACATGGTTATTCTGCACCTTGTTTATTAAGAGATGGTAAGATTCAAGAAGTTCGTATAACTGGTAGTATGTATAATTATCTTAATTATACTATGATTGAACTTCTTGATGTAAGTACGGCAAAGACTACAAGTAAAGCAGCTACAGGTAAAAAGAAGTATGATTTTCCTATGTTCATTGATGCCCAATTTTGGACATTTCATGTAATGGACTTTGCTATAAGAAATGGTTTTCATCTTATCATAGATAAAACTCGTCGTGGTGGATTTTCATATATTATGGCTGCCGATAGTGCCAATGAATTAAATCTTAATCCTCGTAAAGTATCTATTCACGTAGCTGTTGATAAAAAGTATTTAACTGCTACTGGTGGTCTTACTGATTTTACTATCAACAATCTTCGTTTTTATGAAACTAAAACTCCTTTTAGAAGAGGTATTCTTTCTACAGATAAAGAGAATTATAGATTAGGTTTCAAACTTCCTAGCGGACTTGAATCTCCTAAATCGTGGAAATCTGCACTATTTAGTGTATCTTCTTTTAATAATCCTAACTGTGCTATTGGTAAGGATGCAGTAAAAGTTAAAGTCGAAGAGTTATCTACTATGGAAAACTTTGATGATTTTATGAGCGTTACTGAACCTGCTATGCGTACAGGTAGTTATGTTACTGGACATCTTGATTGCTGGGGTACTGCAACTGCTGGTAATATGCAAACTTTTGAACAAAACTTTTATTCTCCAACATCTTATCATTTTATGCCTTTTGAGAATGTTTGGGATAAAGATTGTCGTAATGAAGTTTGTGGTTATTTTAAACCTTATTGTTGGGGACTTCAAGGTGAGATAGATGGAGTTCTTTCTATGGACGAAGATGGCAACTCTAATCTAGAAGCTGGACTCAGAGTTGCTTACAAAGAACGTGCTCATAAAAAAGAAACAGCTAAGACATTTAGTGATTATATTAACTATCTTGGTCAATATGCTAATATGCCTGCTGAATCTTTTAGTTCTACTACTGAGAATCTTTTTAGTAGTGAAGAACTTATGGCTTGGGAAGAACGTCTTAGAACTGACAATGCATTTAAGTTTTATGTTGATGGCATGCTTTATGAAAAAGGTAATATTGTTGAATTTAAAACAAATGCCAGAATTGAAGCTGAAGGAGGTAAACATAATGTAGATTTCTTTGATTGGATTGAAGGTGTTCCTATTAAAGGTCATGAACATCATCATGGTTGTATTCGTAAGTGGTTTAATCCTCAAAAGTATCAATACACCGATAAAAGTGGTAATTTAGTAATGGGTGTTCCTCCAGGTTTGTATAGTATTAGTTATGACCCTGTAGGTGTAAATAAAGAGAATAAACTTATTACTAATAAACATTCTCATAACAGTATTAAAGTTTGGATGAACCCAACGTCTTATAATGGGTTTAAAACTGCATTAGTTGCAGCATATTATGGTCGTCCAGAAAAACTTGAAGAAGCTGATAGAATATGCTATCTACTTGCAAGATATTATAATTGTATTGGTACTGTTGGTGTTGAGGTTAACCGAGGGGAAACTGTTACTAATTTTAAGAAGTGGAAAGCAACTAAATATCTTATGAAAGACCCAGTACAACTTTGGGATACTTCATTAAAAGGTAGTGTAACTGCTGACTATGGTATTATAATTGGTGACACAGCAAGGAAGCTCGAAGGTTTACGACTTCTTAAAGAAATGCTTTATTCAGAAATTGGCAAAGATGAACTTGGCAGACCTAAAAGATTATTCCAAACTATTTACGATTATCAATCTATTCTTGAACTTAAAAAGTGGAATAGTATTGGTAACTTTGATAGAGTTTCAGAAATGATTATACGAGCACTTCAATGGAAACTTACAGATGTAGAAGCTGCAAGAGAACTTGCTCATAGAAAGAAAGTTCTTGAAACGGATAAAAATAATATATTTAAAAGAGAATGGTTTTGATATGAAAATAATACATAGAATGATACCATTATATGATATAGATTTGTATTTAATACAATTAGAATCATATAATGATGTAGACAATGAAGCTTTTAGTGAATTGTATAGTGTATTAGGTCATGATTACTATACTAAGTTAGTTAAAGAAATAACCGAAGATAAACCTGTAGGTGGAGCCAATACTATTTATTCTCCTGGCAACAAAGCGGGAGTTGTGATATTTAATCCTCCAGAAAATAGGGATATGTCGATAGCTACATATGGACATGAAAAAAGACATATAGAAGACGATATAATAAATCATGTAGGTATAGAAGGTCTAGAAGCTGCTGGTTATCTTGCTGGTTTTTTAACTATTTGGTTTGTAGAGTTGTTTGTACTATCGAATGATATATTTAAAGAACCAGAAATAAAAAACAATGAATAAATTAGATGAGAATATAATATGCTAACATTCAATAGTGATTTTCCACAACAACGAGTTAGTGGTGCCGAAAAGAGAAAACCTAAGTGGTATGAGAATTGCATTGACTATGTAATTGCTGCTGGGCTTTCTATGAATGATAGAAGTGAAACTGAAGTTCAACTTTCTATCTTACATGGTGATATTCCTAATTCCTTTTATAAAAAGACTTTAAATCCTTATTTTATCCTCATTTTTTTCTTTAATACCAGGCCC
>CAMJMP010000112.1 GCA_946407055.1 uncultured Mycoplasmatota bacterium
CTTTCAAATGGAATCAAACTTGTAGATTTAATTAGAAGACCTGAGCTTGATTATGATAAGTTAGCACCAATCGATCCTGATAGACCTAATTTATCAAAAGAAGTTAGAGAAGAAGTTAATATTTATATTAAGTACGAAGGCTATTTGTCTAGACAAGAAAAGCAGGTAAAACAATTTAAAAAACTTGAACAAAAATTAATTCCTACTGATATTGATTATGATGATGTATCAAGTTTAAGAATTGAAGCTAGACAGAAGCTTACAAAATTAAGACCAGCAAATATTGGTCAGGCTTCAAGAATATCAGGTGTAAGCCCAGCTGATATTTCAGTACTTTTAGTTTATCTTGAGACATATAAAAGCAAAAATGCATCAGTTTAAGGGTATATAAATGTACCCTTAAAACCATTCGATTTTTTAGGAGATTTATGAATAGAGATTATTCTTATTTAATTAATACTTTGGGTAACTGGAATTTTGAGTTATCAGAGCATCAGATTGAACAGCTTGATAAGTATTATGAATTATTAATTGAAAAAAACAAGGTAATGAATCTTACTGCTATTACTGAGTTTGATGAAGTTATAGTTAAGCATTTTGCTGATAGCTTATCAATCTGTACTGTATTACCAGAAGATGTTCATACTGTTTGTGACTTAGGAACCGGTGCAGGTTTTCCTGGTATACCTATGGCTATTGCTTACCCAAATTTACAGTTTACATTAATTGATTCTCTTAATAAACGTATTAAGTTTTTACAGGAAGTAGTAGATGCCATCGGTCTTACTAATGTTACATTAGTTCATGCGAGAGCAGAAGAAGCTGGTAGAGATAAAAAGTTTAGAGAACAGTTTGATTTAGTTGTTTCACGTGCTGTTGCTAATATTGCTACTTTATCTGAATACTGTTTACCTTTAGTTAAAGTTAATGGGTATTTTATTAGCTTTAAGTCAGGTGATATTGATAATGAAATTAATGAATCAGGAAAGGCTATTAATAAACTTGGTGGAAATTTAAGTAAACCAGTATTATTTAGCTTACCTAATACAGATATTAGTCGTAGTTTTCTTATTATTAATAAAGAAAAAAATACACCAAAGGCATATCCTAGAAAAGCTGGAACTCCTAGCAAGGAACCACTTAAATAGGATAATGTTTCACGTGAAATAATTTATTATAAGGGGAATATGTATGATTAATGATTTTCTTAGAAAATATCAAGAAGAACTTATCTCTGATAAAATTCAATTAAAGGAAGATATGGATTTATTGGAGACTAAGATAAATGAAGAAAATAAATTTCTTATTCTTTTAGAAGAATCTAACGAATCATATTTCAAGGAATTTACTCCTAGAGATATTAATGCTAAAAATAATGAAAAAGCAGCAGAGGTAAGACTTACATTACAGGATTTAAATTCTAAGATGGATACCTTAAATCAGAAAATGAAGTTTTACGATGGTAGATTAGTAGAAATTACTGCGCTTTTAAATAATACTGCAGTGGTAAATAGACCTGCTTCTGAAAATAATAATACTAATTTTGTTGCAGATAATGTTTCTAATAGCTTAGATGTAATCAAAAATTCGCTTGAAAATATAAAAGATTATGTAGTTCTTGATCCATATCGTGCAAAAGTGGAATTAGAAAATATAATTTCTTCTATATAATGTTGTACAAACCTAAATATAGTAATGTTTCACGTGAAACATTTATACTAAATATTGGAGTCAAAACACAAAATATGGTATTTGGAAATTTGAATCAACTTCTATATATTGCTATTTTTAAGATAAGATGTTTCACGTGAAACATCTTTTAAATACTAATAATATAACTAGATATAGTAAATGTAAGCACAACTACTGGATATAATTGTCAATTTCTTTAGTAGAATTGAAAAATGTAGAATGATATAATGTAAACTATTCAGAGTTAAATATTAAAAAGAGGGAGACAATAAATGAAACGAGTAATCGCAATTGCCAACCAAAAGGGTGGAGTTGGTAAAACAACAACAAGTATTAATTTATCAGCATGCCTTGCTGAAGCAGGTAAGAAGGTATTAGTTATTGACACTGATCCACAGGGAAATGCAACAAGTGGACTTGGTCTTGATAAAGATGAATGCGAGAATACTGTTTATGATTTAGTTCTTGATCAATGTAGTATTAAGGAATGTATGTATAAGGTGAAAAATATTCCTAACCTTACAATTATTCCTTCGAACGTTGATTTAGCTGGTGCAGAAATCGAACTTTTAGGAATCAACGAAAAGGAATACATTCTTAGGAATGCAGTAGATTATGTAAAGGACGATTTTGATTATGTTATTATTGATTGTCCTCCTTCACTTAACATGTTAACTATCAATGCTATGACAACAGCTGACTCTGTATTAGTACCAATTCAGTGTGAGTACTATGCACTTGAAGGTATCAGTCAATTAATCCATACAATTGATCTTGTTCAGCAGAGACTTAATTCAAAGCTTAAGATTGATGGTGTAGTCTTTACTATGTATGACAAGAGAACAAATCTTTCTTCTGATGTTGTAGATACTGTTAAGAATAATCTTAATGCAACAGTATATCAGACAATCATTCCAAGAAATGTTAGATTAGCAGAAGCTCCATCACATGGACTTCCTATAAATCTTTATGATGAAAAGTCTGCAGGAGCAGAGAGCTATCGTAATCTTGCAAAAGAAATTATTGGGAGAAAGGATATTTAATATATGGCAACTAAAAAGGGAGGACTCGGTAAGGGATTAGATTCTCTTATTGTAAATAAGAATGAAGGTGTAGTTGCTGTTAATCCAGAACAGCATGGTTCACCAGTTGAAGTTGATATTGATAAGGTAGAGCCTAATAAGCTTCAGCCTAGAAAAAACTTCGATGAAGATAAGCTACAGGATTTAGCAGAGAATATTAAGATACATGGAATTATCAATCCACTCTTAGTACAGGATAGAGGAAAGTACTATGAGTTGATTGGTGGTGAACGTCGTTGGAGAGCAGCACGTATCGCTGGACTTAAGAAGGTACCTGTTATCATTATGAATCTTAGCGAGCAGGAGTTCGTAGAGATTTCTCTTATCGATAACATTCAGCGTGAACAGTTAAATCCAATCGAGGAAGCTATGGCATTCGCTAGACTTATTGATGAATTTAAGTTAAAGCAGGATGAGGTAGCTGAAAGAGTATCGAAAAGCCGTACTACAATTACAAATGCTCTTAGATTATTAAAGTTAGACAAGCGTGTTCAGAATATGATTGTAGATGATAAGTTAACTACAGGTCATGCCAGAGCAATGCTTTCAATTACAGATTTAGATAAGCAGTACGAGTTCGCTGAAAAGGCTTTTGATGAAAAAATGTCTGTACGTGATGTTGAGCGTGAGGTAAAGAAGCTTCTTAGTGAAAAGAATTCTGATAAGAAGAGTAAGGGTATTGATCCTCAGCTTCAGGCTATCTATCATGATACACAAGAGAAGCTTAAGGGCGTTCTTGGTACTAAGGTTTATATCAATGCAAAGGATAACAAAACTGGAAAGCTTGAGATTGAGTATTATTCTCAGGATGAGCTTAATAGAATTGTAGAATTGCTTGAATCAATAAAATAGAATATATGTTCGAATGGAGAAATAATAATGATTGAACAGTATTTAGGAATAAACACTGATTATGTTGTAATAGGACTTGCTGCATTAGTATTAATAATGATGATTATGTTAATCGTATTTATTGTACAGATGCATAAGTTAAAAAAGAGATATAAGATTTTCATGCAGGGTAATGATGCAAAATCTTTGGAAGATACATTAGTTTATAGATTAGAGCAGGTTGATGAATTAATCGAAGCTAATGCTAGCAATGAAA
>CAMJMP010000113.1 GCA_946407055.1 uncultured Mycoplasmatota bacterium
GTACAAGTACAACCAACTGGCATACTTCTAAAATTAATTGGCATTGCTGTACCTAAAGTACCTAAATTATGATGATCTATTACTTCAATTATATTAGCTTCTTCAATACCATCTACACTTTGTGATGGTTGATTATGATCAACTAATATAACTGGTCTCTTATCATACTTATTAGCATCAACGATTCTCATCATACCTAAGCATACACCTTTTTTATCAATAATAGGATAGTTAGTATGACCATGCTTATGTGCTAATACTAAGAAATCATCTCTAAAATCTGAACTATAGAAAGTAATAGGAGTCTTAGTTAAATTAAATAAACCAATATAGTTACATAACTTAATCATATTAGCACATTTATAAGTACCTAAAGGTACCTTAATAACATTAACTTTATTCTTCTTAGCTTTCTCTACTAATTCTGGAGCCAACTCTGAATTATTAACTATTAATAACAATTTAATCTTAGAATCAATAGCATATTCTTGGATTTCATATCGATCTCCAACTACTAAAATATCACTAGTTCTTAAATTAATTCTTGTAATAAAAGTCTTACTTTTATAAGCAGCAGCAAGAATATTACCTTCTATTTCTTCATCTACTCTTACTATCCCTTTAGCTCCTAAAGTTTCAATAATATTATCATAAGAAGTATTTAAATAATTAATATCACCATCTATTAAAAATTTAGCAATCCCCTTAACATTAATATATCCGACTAATTTCTTGTCTTTATCAACTAATGGAGCACCAGTAACACCATTCTCTTCTAATATTCTATAAGTTCTAAAAATAGAACTCTTCTCATCTACCATTAATTCTCTATTATATTCCATATTCTTCATTTGAACTTTAACATCATTTAAGAATAATGGTTCTGGCACATTAAAATAATCTAAAACAAACTTAGTTTCTTTATTTAATGGTCCTAATACTCTTGGTTCACATTTTAAACCTAATTTATTTTTTAAATAAGCCAAACTAATACTTGCACATACTGTATCAGTATCAGGAATCTTATGACCAAAGACATATGTTGTTCTCATAACATCGCCCCTTATTCTACATAAGTATACCATATAAAAAAGAACTATTTAAGTTCTTTTTTAATCTTCACTTTTCATTTCAAACAAGATATCTCTTAATTCCATTGCCCTTTCAAAATCAAGATTCTTAGCTGCTTCTTTCATTTCATTTTCGATTTTTATCATAATATCTTGTCTTTCTTTCTTGCTCATCTTTTCAAGTGGTTTCTTATCTGTCTTCTCTTCTACTTCATTACTAATTACTTCTCTTATTTCTTTAATAATTGTATGAGGAGTTATACCATTCTTCTTATTATAATCATCTTGTATTTTACGTCTACGTGCTGTTTCACTAATTGCTTCTGCCATTGCTTCACTAATAGTATCAGCATACATAATTACATGACCATTTTCATTTCTAGCACATCTACCAATTGTTTGAATTAAACTTCTAGCACTTCTTAAGAAGCCTTGTTTATCAGCATCCATAATAGCTATTAAACTTACCTCTGGTATATCAATACCTTCTCTTAATAAGTTGATACCTACTACTACATCATACTTACCTTTTCTTAACTCTTGAATAATCTTCATTCTTTCAAAAGTTTTAACTTCATTATGAAGATAAGCGACTTTAATACCAACATCTTTTAAATAGTTAGTTAATTCTTCAGCCATTCTAATAGTTAAAGTAGTAACTAAAACTCTTTCGTTTCTTTCAACTCTGTTATTAATTTGTTCAATTAAATCATCTATTTGGCCTTCAGTACCTTTAACTTCAATTGTTGGATCTAATAAACCTGTAGGTCTAATGATTTGTTCTACATATTTATTATGAGTTTGTTCTAACTCATAATCACCAGGTGTAGCACTTATATATATTACTTGATTAATCTTACTTTCAAACTCATCATACTTTAAAGGTCTATTATCTAAAGCACTAGGTAATCTAAATCCATAATCAACAAGTGTCTGCTTACGCATCCTGTCTCCATTATACATACCTCTTACTTGAGGAAGTGTAACGTGTGATTCATCGACAACTAATAAGAAATCTTCAGGGAAGAAATCAATTAAACAACAAGGTGTCTCTCCTTCTTCCCTTAAAGCTAAATGTCTAGAATAGTTTTCTATACCACTACAGAAACCTGTTTCTTTTAACATTTCTAAATCATAATTAGTTCTTTCTTTTAATCTTTGTTCTTCTAATAACTTACCATTATCATGTAATACTTTTAATCTATCTTCTAATTCTGCTTCAATTCTTCTAATAGCTTCTTCTAACTTTTCACTACCAGTTACAAAGTGTGAAGCTGGAAATATACTAATAGTTTTCTTACTTTGAACAATTGCTCCAGTTAATGGATCAAAAGTACATATCCTATCTACTTCATCACCAAATAACTCTATTCTAATTGCATAACTTCTTTCATTAGCAGGAATAATATCTATTACATCACCATGTATTCTAAATGTACCTCTATGAAAATCCATATCATTTCTTTCATAAGTCATATCTACTAACTTATTAATGATTTCGTTCCTCTTAATAGTATCTCCTACATTAATAGTTAACATCATCTTCTCATATTCTTCTTTTTCACCAATACCATAAATACAAGAAACTGATGCAACTACTATTACATCTCTATTATTAATTAAGGCACTAGTTGCTCCATGTCTTAATTCATCTATTTCATCGTTGATAGAAGCATCTTTTTCAATATAAGTATCGCTTTGTGGTACATAAGCTTCTGGTTGATAATAATCGTAATATGATACGAAATACTCAACATGATTATTAGGAAATAGTTCTTTAAATTCACTATATAATTGACCAGCCAAAGTTTTATTATGAGCTAATACCAAAGTAGGTTTATTAACTTCTTTAATTACATTAGCAATAGTAAATGTTTTACCCGTACCAGTAGCTCCCAACAACACTTGTTGTTTCTTACCTTCGTTAATACCATCAACTAATTCTTTAATAGCTTTAGGTTGATCACCACTTGGTTGGTATTCACTAACTAATTCAAACATCTTACCACCTACTTTCCCTTCGTAAAATTAATTCTATCATTATTCTACCATAAAAAAAAGCACTATATAGTGCTCTTATGATTTTAAACCATCTGTTGCTTCAGTAACAGCTTTATTAGCATAAGCATCTGCTGTTTCATTACTAGCTGTAACTCTCATAATATGATCATGCATATTAACTATAGCATTATATAATGGTTCGAATTCTCTTTTTAATCTTTGGAATTCACCATTAGAAACATCTGCTCCTGTACTTTCCCAGTTTTCACCAAATAATCTTTTCATTTGATTATCAATACCGTTGAAAGAATCCATTATTGCATCTGCATTATTTTTAATATTAGTTGCATATGATCTAGATTCTGCATATGAAGTTTGTTTAATTTCTTCCATTACTATCTACCTCCATCATATTCATCAAGAAGTTTATTTCCTAATTGAACATTTTCATCTTCAGTATCCATGAAATTACCAGCGCCTTCTTGAATCTTTTCACCTAAAGCTCTAATTACTTCATCTACTTTATCAAATTTAACAGTTTGCTCATCTACTACTTTATAAAAAGTATCAGCAGCTTCACCACTCCAAATAGAAGTTAAATTTTCCTTATTCTTTCTAATATTACTTATTTCTTCTCCAACAGTTTCAGACGCAGCAACAGTTTTTTGACCATCAACCATCATATCATCAGGTCTTACTACAAAATCTGCCATATTTCCACTCTCCTTATCATAAATATAACACGAATAAATACCTTATAAAAGTAATTTAACTTTAATTTTACACTCTATTAGTTAACTA
>CAMJMP010000114.1 GCA_946407055.1 uncultured Mycoplasmatota bacterium
ATTACTAGTAGCTAGTAAACCTTTTCTTTTATTATATGTTGAATTGATTTTTAAACTTGTTACAGCATATTTAGCTAGTACACAAATAACAACAAATAATATTATAAAGAAACTTGGTTTTGTAACTGGTCTTATAATACATAAGAATAATAAAGCTAGAGATACTAGTATTGTTACTAGACCAATTAAAGATGTTATTATTCCATCATATTTCTTACTAGTTTTATTAGTAGCTAATAAAAAGTATGTTAATAGTACTCCTTCTAAGATTCCTGTACTTATTAGTGTGAATGATTTAGTTAATAGACCACCAAGTACCTTGATTATAAGTACTGCTAAGCAAACTATAACCATTGATTTTTTATCTTTCATATAAAACCCTCCTATTTAGCTTCATACCAATCTGTACCATAGTCAGTGCTAACTTTAAATGGTACTGCTATTTTAACACAGTTTTCCATGTTTCGTTTAACTATTTCTTCTAAGATATCTTTTTCTTCATTCTTAACATCGAAGATTAATTCATCGTGAACTTGTAATAGCATTTTTGATTTAATACCCTTCTCTTGCATTTCAGCGAAGATTTTAACCATTGCTATTTTCATAATGTCTGCTGAAGTTCCTTGAATTGGTGTGTTAAGAGCAATTCTTTCACCAGATTGACGAATCATGAAGTTCTTGTTATTTAATTCTTCAATTACTCTCTTACGATTGAATAATGTTTTAACATAACCATCTTTATAAGCTTGAGCAACGATGTTATCCATGTATTGTTTTACACCAGGATATAACTCATAGTATTTATTAATAAATTCTCTAGCTTCTTTAGCTGGTATTTCTAAGTTTTCTCCTAAACCAAAACCACTAATACCATAAACAATGCCGAAGATAACTGCTTTAGCTGTTTTACGTTGTAACTTAGATACTTGATCCATTGGTACACCATAAATATCAGAAGCAACTCTTGTATGAATATCTTCATCATTTATGAAAGCTTGTTGTAATTCTTTAGATCCACTAACGTGTGCTAAAACACGTAATTCCATTTGTGAATAATCTGAACTTAAGAACAAGTCGTTTGTCGGTAAGAAAGCTTTTCTTATCTTTCTTCCTTCTTCATCACGAGCAGGTATGTTTTGTAAATTTGGTTCTACTGATGATAATCTTCCAGTACGAGTTAATGTTTGTTTATAAATAGTATGAATCTTACCATCTTCATGAATGAAGTTAGCTAATCCTTCTAAGTATGTACTCTTTATTTTAGTTAGACCACGATAATCTAATATCTTTTCAATGATTGGATGTGAGCCATTTAATTTATTTAAAATACTTACATCTGTTTTATAACCTGTCTTAGTTTTCTTTGCACCAGGTAAACCTAGTTTTTCAAAAAGAATAACACCTAATTGTTTAGGACTAGAAATATTAAAGTCTTCTCCAGCAAGTTCATGGATTTCTTTTTCTAACTCAGAAATTCTGTCATCCATTTCTACTTCCATATCTTTTAAGATATTAGCATCTACTTTAACACCATCATATTCCATATTAGCTAAAACAGTTACTAAAGGCATTTCTATATCTTTGTATAAATCATACATTTCCTCATCTTTTAATTTTTTAATTAATTCATCTTTTGATTCAAAAATATATTGAGCTTTTAGAACAATGTCTTTTTTATCGAAACCATCTTTTAAACTCTTAGAATAGAAGGTTACTTCACAACCATTGTTATTCATTAGATAAGCTATATCATCTTTAACATTCATATTTAATAAATATGTAGATATCATGATGTCATCGTCAGCTTGTAGTTCTAAGCCTTCTTTTTTAAGAACAACATAGTTTTTCTTTTGGTCGAATGTTGTTATATTCTTAGTATTTAATATTGGGATGATTTCTTCTAAGGCAGAATTAGGAACAAAGTAATTGTTCTTGCCATCAGAAATACCCATTCCAACAATGTTACCATTATGATAGTTTTCTTGGTCTACTTCTAGGTATACTGCAACATCATCAGCTACTACTAAGTCGTCAGCATTATCAACATATTTGTATTTTATGTTGTTTTCTACTGGCGTTGATGACTCAACATTTTTTTTGATAAATGAATAGAATTCTAATTCTTCATATTTCTTATTTAATAGTACTAGGTCTGGACCGTTATACTTACAATCTTCCAAAGATACATTAAGTGGTACTTCACGGTAGATAGTTGCTATTTCTTTAGAAATGAAAGCGTTTTCTTTATCTTCAATAAGTTTATCTTTCATCTTACCTTTTATATCATCTATATGTTCATAAATATCTTCAATTGATTCATATTCTTTTAATAAGCCGATAGCAGTTTTATCACCTATTCCTTTAACACCAGGTATGTTATCTGATGGGTCACCTGCTAGTGCTTTATAATCGATAATGTGAATCGGTTCAAAACCCCAATCTTCTTTAAATGTTTTGGGATTATATCTAATATAATCTTTTTGTTTTAATAGTTTCATATCAACTATTGGTGATATTAATTGTAATAAGTCTTTGTCTGATGAAATGATAGTTCCATCGTATTCAGGATCATCATCACACATCTTAGCTAATGTACCGATGATATCATCTGCTTCATATGGTTCCATTTCAAAATATTTAATACCCATGCAATCAAGTATTTCTCTAGCAATAGGCATTTGCATTTTTAATTCATCAGGTGTTTCTTGTCTTCCCTCTTTATATGTTTCATATTTTTGTTTACGGAAGTTTTTACCGATATCAAAAGCTACAGCAATGTATTCTGGTTTTTCTTCTGATATTATTTTATTCATCATACCAACAAAGCCATATAAAGCATTAGTTGGGAAACCTTTACTATTACGCATTACATTGCCTGTATAAGCAGTTGCATAGTAACTACGGAATACTAAATTGTTACCATCTACAAGTATAACTTTTTTCATATATATCACCTGTTATTTATTATATCAAAAAAACCAGTTTTCTACTGGTTTTTTGTATTACTTTTTGCTTTTTTCTACTGGTTCAGTGCTATACCAATAATATTTATCGTCTGTACCCTTTTTAAAAGTTGTTTTATATGTAGTTCCATATTTATCAATTACACCGTTAGTTACTTCTTTTATAGAGTTTTCATCTTTATCAATTTCTTCTAAACCATTGTCTAAAGTAATTACTCCATTTAATGATGTTTCATGTAGGAATTTTTGATAAATATGTATTTCATCATCCTTTTGATCAGATGAAACATATTTAACATAATCTTTAGATTTAATGAAGCAACCTTGATAATCAGTACATTCTACACTTTCATCAAATGTACATTCAATTTTGTTGTTATAAAGAATATGTTTAGGTATTTCAATGTCGTCATTAAATATTTTATTAGCAATTTTCTTGATTTCAGCAGGTTTAATCTTTTTATAAACAATTATGTCTCCTCTTTGAAGACTATATTTTCTTTCAGAAATCTTCTTTGGTTTATCTATTTCGTTGCCTTCATCATCATATATTTGATAGTATGTTTTATCGTCAAAATATCCATCATTATCTAAGTATGCTAAAACAACATATATTTTATCGCGATCTTTTAAATCCTCGATTGTTACTTTTTTATTGCTAAACATTAGAGGTGAAAAAAGATTACTTTCTTCGTCCATAGAAGGTCTAGTGGGAACAATAAAATTCTCATATTTCTTGATTGTTTTAGATTCTTTTTCATAAATAGATGTATCTGTAGTTGTAGCATTTTGTTCTGTTGGTTTAGCTTCTTCTTTAACACGATCTTTATCTATATAAAAAATGAAAACTACAACAATAAAT
>CAMJMP010000115.1 GCA_946407055.1 uncultured Mycoplasmatota bacterium
ATACTATTGAAAAAGAGTCAAGAACTAGAATAAAAAGACAAATGTGATTTGTCTTTTTTCTTTTTGTGATATAATTATATATAGTAAGGTAGTGGGAGTTATGGGACATAATGTTAAATCCAAAAAAAAGACTTTTCACAAAAGCAGATTAATCTGGCTAGGTTTTTTTGCGGTCCTTATGGTATTCACTAGTTATGTATATATTAAGGTACATAGAGGTGAAGCAAAAGATATACCTGTAATTGGTAAGTTTGTTAGTAAGATTGTTAAGGAAGATGAAAAGAAGTTAGAAATAGTTGATGCTAGTTCTAATGCAAGACCTTATGCAGTAATGATTAACAATCATCCACAGGCAAGACAATATCATAGTGGTTTACAAGAAGCTTATTTAACTTATGAGATTATAGTTGAAGGCGGTATGACAAGATTAATGCCTATATATAAAGGAGTAAGTGTTGATAGAATAGGTTCTGTAAGAAGTTCAAGACATTATTTCTTGGATTATGCTATGGAAAATGATGCAGTATATGTTCATTGGGGATGGAGTCCAATGGCAGAATCTGATATTAAGAGTTTTGGTATAAACAATATTAATGGTTTAAGTTATGAAGGTACATATTTCTATAGAGATAGAAGTTTACCTGTATCATTAGAACATACAGGATTTACTGATACAGAAAGAATTCAAAAAGGAATTAAGAATTTAGGTTATAGAAATACAACCGGAAAAGATCTATTATTGAATTATAGTATAGACGAAATTGATAATAGTACTAGAGAAGGTGCTAGAGTAGCTAATAATATAGATATTAGATATTCCAATATAATAGAAACATCATATACTTATGATAGTGAAAATAAAGTTTATAAAAGAATAGTAAATGATGTACCACATAAAGATTATGTTACTGGAAAGCAATATACTGCTAAAAACATTATTGTATATCAAGTAAGAAATCATACATTAGCTGGTGATGATAAGGGAAGACAAGATATAGATAATCTTGGTGAAGGAGACGGCTATTACATAACTAATGGTTATGCAGTACCAATTAAGTGGTCAAAGAGTTCTAGATCATCACAAACTAAATATTATTATTTAGATGGTAAAGAAATAGTAGTTAATGATGGTAATACATATATTCAAATTCAACCAGTAGGTCAGAAGTTGATTATGTCTTAGGAGGAAGAATATGGAAGGGTTTTTAAGTTTTTGTAAGAGTTGGTATTTCTTATTCTGGATATTAGCAGGTTTGTTAGCAGTAGGTATCTGTGGATTTATTATTGATAATAATGCAGATGTTATTGAAACTGATAGAAAGAAGAAAGAATTATTAGAGAAAAGTAGAGATATGTCTGTTATTAGAACACAGTTTAAAGATAAAACTTTAGCGTTAAGTGGTTTGGAAGATAATCCAGTTGGTGCTGCTCAAGGAACTGAAGTAGTTGCTTCAGCACCTGGTCAAGAGACAGAAGAGGATTTGTCTGCACCATTGAATCTTAATCTATAATAGGTTATAATAATGCAACACCTTGAAATGTGTTGCTTTCTTTTTGGGGTGTTATTTTGAACCATAATTTGTTATAATGGTTAATGAATAAGGAGTTGATAAAGATGTCTTTATCGAGTGTGTGGTCAATAATTACAAAAATCATCGATATATGTGTCGTATGGTTTATTGTTTATTATATATTGAAGAGTATTAAGAACAATGTAAAAATGGTTCTTATTGTTAAAGGAGTAGTCTTATTATTAATTGTTAAGTTAATAAGTGACTTATTAAATTTATATACTGTTGGTTTATTACTAGAGTATGTATTTGAATGGGGACCTTTAGCAATCATAGTATTATTCCATCCAGAGATTAGATCAGTACTAGAATCTATTGGTAGAACTAAATTACTAGGAAGACACAAAGTTCTTACTGTAGAAGAAAGAGAAAAAGTAGTTTATGAAATAATGGATGCAGTAGAATATCTTAAGAAAAATAAGATTGGTGCATTAATGGTTATTGAAAGAGATATGTCTTTAGCTGAATATATTAATCCAGCTACAAAGGTATATGCTGACTTAACTAGTCCATTATTAGGAAGCATCTTCTTCCCTAATAGTCCACTACATGATGGTGGTGTTATTATTCAAGGTAATAGAATCACTTGTGCAGGTGCAGTATTTAAAACTAGTATGAATCCTACTTTAAATAAGAAGTTAGGTACTAGACATAGAGCAGCATTAGGTATTGCAGAAGAAAGTGATGCAGTAGCATTAGTTGTTTCTGAAGAAACAGGTAGATTATCTATTGCTGTAGATCACGAGATTCATTACAATTTAAGTTTAGATGAATTTAGAATGCGTTTAGTTGAAGAATTAAAACCTAAGACAGAGGTATTCTATGATGCTGATACAACTGAAGGAGAGGGTGAGATAGATGAGTAAGAAGTTTAGACCTCTCAAGAAAGCAGGAAGAGGATTATATAATTTAGTAGATAAACTAATTGTTACTCCTATCAGTACAGTTGTTTATCATATTCAAAATAAGATTGGTAAAGGTAATAAGATAGAAAAGATCTTAAATAGACCTAATGTATTACTATATCTATCATTAGCTTTTGCTATAGTTCTATTCTTCTTTGTAGATTCTAGAGCTATGACTTATGCTAATACAGATGCAGAAGTATTACCTAATCAACCAGTAAAGGTTGTATATAATAGTAGTGCTTATGTTGTAGAAGGTATTCCTGATACAGTAGATATTACTTTAATAGGTAAGAAGAGTGAATTATATTTAGCAAGACAATTAGGTAATAATGAAGTAGTAGTCGATTTAACTGACTATGAAGCTAGTGATACACCAGTTAAAGTTAAAATGACTTATAACAAAACTATTAGTAGTTTAAATTATAAGTTAGATCCTTCTTATGTAATGGTTACTATTAAGAAGAAGGTTAGTGCTATTAAGAATGTTAGTTATGATTTAATGAATCAAGATTTATTAGATCCACAATTAAGTGTTAAGAGTGTAGAATTATCTAAGAGTGAAGTTGTAGTTAAGGGAGCTCAAGATACATTAGATTCAATTGCTAGTGTTAAAGCATTAATTAACTTAAATAATTCAGAGTATAAAAAAGCAGGTACATATAATATAGATAATGTACAACTAGTAGCTTATGATAGTAATGGTCATATAGTTGATAATGTAGAAATAGTATCTACTAATATATCTGCTACATTAGTATTAGATTCATATTCTAAGAAAGTTCCAGTTAAGGTATTAACAACTGGGGAACTAGTAAATGGTAAAGCAATTTCATCTATTACTATTAATGGAACTAATATTGATGATTATGAAACAACTATTTATGGTGAACAATCTGTTATTGATTCAATTACTAGTGTTCCAGTTACAATTGATGTTACTGGTCAAGGTAATAACGGAAGTAAGACATATAGTGTTACTATATCTAAACCATCAGGTGTTAGATCTATAGCAGATCAAACTGCAACAATTCAATTGAATTTCGGTGAAGCTAAACAAAAGACAATTACAGTTAAGGGAATCTTAACTAGAAATGTACCAAATGGATTGGTAGCTAACTTAGCTTCTAGAGAAGATATGGATGTTGAAGTTCAAATTATCGGAGTTGATGAGTTAATTAACAATATCAATGAAGATAATAATTCAATAGTTGCTTATGTAGATTTAACTGGATATACAACAGGTAATTATAATGTAACAGTTAAGGTTGAAGGTAACGATTCAAGATTACAATATGTTGTTACTAAGAATGTTAATGTTGTATTATCAAATGGTAAATCAAATTAA
>CAMJMP010000116.1 GCA_946407055.1 uncultured Mycoplasmatota bacterium
TAATTAGAATAGGTGATGCCTATGAAGAAAGTACTATTTTTTTTATTACTAATTTTAATCCCATTTACAGTATATGCTGTAGATCCAGATTATGATGTTAAAGGTTACTATGCTGTTCATCAAATCAATAACGATGGTAGTGTAACAGTTAAAGAAGCTCTTGTCTTATCTGGTGATATGAATGGTTATGAAAGAATAATTAAAACATCTAATGCCAAATTAAACACTGGAGATAAGATCGACTTTGAACATGATGCTGTTTATAATCCATCAGGAATTAAAGACATTAAAGCGTCAGCTTATAAAGTTAATAAAAACGAATTAAGCAGTAAAATTGTTGAAAAGGCAATTGATTACAGTAAATTAACTGGCTATGCTTCAAAAGGAGATAAGAATGTTTACACTATAGATGAAAGTGGTGGAACATATACTATTCGTAACTACTATAGTTGTACAAGCTGCACAATAGCTTTCTACTATGAATATACTATTACTGATTTAGCAGTAATCCATGAAGATGTAGCAGAAATCTACTATCAATTATTTAGTTATGCTGATGTTACTGAAAATATGGGTGTTATAGATATGGAAGTAAGATACCCACAACCAGATGAAAATGCACTTATGTGGGCTCATGGTAATGTTTATGGTGATGTTGAAAGAATCAATGAATCAACATTTAAAATCCATAGTGATAAATTCCCAGATGGTAGTGAATTAGATTACCGTACTACTTTCAGTAAAGACTTAATTACAGAAACAAGTACTTTATATCATTCAAGTGTTGAAGCATTACCATCTATTAAAGAAATAGAAAAGAAACGTGCTGAAGAAAGAGAAAAAGAACTTGCTCGTATAGCTCGTTTCATTAAGATAGTTCAAATGACTGCTTTAGCTTATATAAGTTTCTTAGTAGTATTTGTTATCTACGTAATGATTAAATATGATCGTGAACATAAAGTATCATTCTATGCTAAATACTATCGTGAATTCATTGAAGATTACGATGTGGAAGTAATAGATTACTTAATGAATAAATCTATTACACCAAATGCTATGAGTGCTTCAATCATGAATCTTGTTTATAAGAAAAAGATTAAAGCAGAACCACTAGATGAAAAGAAAAAAGAATATACATTTACTTTATTAAGTGAAGAAGGCTTAAGCAATAGTGAATCTAAACTTGTTAATTTCTTATTTAAAAAAGTAGGTAATGGTGAAACATTCAGTACGAAAGAATTAAAAGATTACGCTAAGAGTACTAAGACATATGATGACTTTAACTCTAGTTATAAATCTTGGGAGAATAGTGTTTTATCAGAAGCTAAAAATCAAAACTTCTATACTAAGTTAACTGGTATCAAATCATTTGGTGCTTTAGTATTAGTTATTGGTGTAATTATTTGGTTTATTAGTATTACAGGTATTGATGACTTCGTATGGTCTCATTTATTAATAATTCCAATCATAATTGTAGCTATTTATTTCATAGCCTTCCAAAAGAGAACAGAAAAAGGTCAATTACATTATAAAAAATGGAAAGCCTTTAAAAACTTCCTAAATGATTTTGGTACATTTGAATTAAAAGAATTACCAGAAATAATCCTTTGGGAAAGATATTTAGTTTATGCAACAATATTTGGTCTTGCTGAAAAAGTTCAAAAGACTATGAATGTTCGTATAAAAGAATTAGAGAATATCGGTGGATACAACACAAGTTCATTCGGTTATTATTATGGATATAGTAATTTCGGCAATGTTGTATCTCAAAGTGTTTCACGTGCACGTTCACTTGCAACATCAACTGCTGCAGCACAAAGTTCCGTTAACTCATCAGGCCACGGAGGAGGATTCTCTGGTGGCGGCGACTTCGGCGGCGGCGGTGGCGGAGGCCATGGATTCTAGGTGTCAACCAAAAAAAGTTGACATCTTTTTTTATGTGTGTTATATTCAAATTGAATTTTGAAAGAGAGGAGTGAGAAAATGAGCACAAGAAATTCACATGAAAATTTTAAATATGAAATGGGTAATAGGTTTATTAAAAAGCTAAGCGAGTTTTCTCGCGGACTTTAATTCAAATAAAGTACTTTTTAATAACCAATTACTGGTTATTTTTTAATGGAGGTAAATTTAATGAAAGACTTTAAAATATTATTTAGATATTTTAAAGAAGACAAATTAAAACTCTCATTATATATTTTCCTTACTATTACTAAATACTTTGAGCCTTTATTAAATGCTATTATATGGGCTAATGCTTTCCAAGCAATCTTTGATCATAATCTAAGAAAGTTTACTATCTATCTTATATTATGGAGTTCAATAATTATATTTGCTTGGGTAATCATCCAAATTCCTACAGATTTACTGTATCATTATTTGGAAAAGAAATTTATGGAGAATGTTAACAAAGATTTATATGTTAAAGTTTCCAACATGCCAGCCATAGCTTTTGAAGACATAGGTGCTGGTGAATTTATAAATCGTATGTATACAGATCCAGATCGTATATTAGAATTATTAGAAAAACTTATTAAGCTTACATGTCGTTTAACGATAGCATTAATAATTGTTATAATATCTTTTACTGTATCTTTATTAGTAGGATTAGAACTATTATTACTATGCGTTGTAATGTTTATTCTTTCTAATATATACTATCCAAAAATTAAAAAGATCCAAGAAGGCATTAAGAAAGATTCTGATGAATACATCAAAGTAGCTACTCAAAATATATCAGGAATCAGAGAAATAAAAGCTTTAGGTATAAAAGATAATATTAATAGAAATGTTTTTACCATAATAGAAGATTTATTCAATAAACAAAGAAAAATAGGTTTTGTTGAAACAATCTATTATGCTTTAAATAATTTATTATACTTTGTAATTCAATTTTTAATATTATTTACTTTAGGACGCCAAGTATTCAGTGGTGCTATTGCAATATCTTCGTTCTTACTTATTGAAAAATATATATGGCGAATAGATGATGTAGTAGAATCCTTATCAGAATTTGGTGTTGCTTATAATAAAATAAAAGTATCATTGAAAAGGATTGATGAAATACTAAATAATAAACTATATCAAGACGAAAAATTCGGTCGCAAAACAATAGAAGCACAAAATATAGAAATCGAGTTTAAAGATGTCTTCTTTAAATATCGTAAAGAGGATCCTGACCTTATCTTAAAAGGTCTAAGTATGAAACTTGAACCAAATAAAAAAATAGCTATTGTTGGTTCTTCCGGTGGCGGAAAATCAACTGTATTTAACTTATTATTAAGATATTTTGATACTAAGAAAGGTTCTATAAAACTTAATGGTATCAATATTAAAGATATAACAGAAGAATCTTTAAGAAAGAATATCTCTGTAATAAGACAATCACCATATTTATTCAATCAATCAATAATTGAAAACTTCAGAATAGTTAAACCTGATGTAACATTAGAAGAGATCAGAAATGTATGTAAAAAAGCTTATATCGATGATTACATCATGTCACTACCTAACCAATATGAAACATTAATTGGAGAAGGTGGTGTTAACTTATCTGGTGGTCAAAAACAACGTATAGCTATTGCTCGTACTTTATTAAAAGATACGAAAGTAATTTTATTTGATGAAGCAACATCTGCTTTAGACAATGAATCTCAGGAATACATAAAGAAGACAATTGATAATTTAGTTAAAACTCATACAATTATAATCGTTGCTCATAGACTCTCTACGATTATTGATGCAGATCTTATCTATGTTATCAGTAAAGGTAAAGTAGATTCTTTTGGTACACATGATGAATTAATGCATAAATCTAAAA
>CAMJMP010000117.1 GCA_946407055.1 uncultured Mycoplasmatota bacterium
AAAACGAATTGTACTTCGTTAGGGCTATAATTAACGCACATAGATAAAATATACGTAATGATGAATTCTGATTTACCTGAACCAGTAGAACCAGCTATTAAACCATGTGGTCCATGAGCTTTTTCATGAAGATTCAATTCAAATAAGTTTCCATCTGGATGAACACCAATTGGAGCACTTAATGATAATGTTGGATCATTCATTTGCCATCTATTTAAAATATTTAATTGGTCAATTTTACCAGCTTTATACATTTCTAGGAATTCTAGAGTTGCAGGTAGTTGAGATGATGCATCAGGTGATGATACTGGTATGTTAGATATCTTACTAACAATACTATTAATATCAATATTGATTGCATAATCTGGTGTAAATTTTAATTGACTATCTGCTTTTAGTTCTTTATCGAACATCTCAGCAGTTGTATCGTTTATATTAACGAATTTATTACATCTACTTGGTAAGTTTTTAATAGCTTGTTCAAACATTAAGATTGAAAAACCATAGTTATTGTTAGATTTTAATATTTTATTGATAATACTTGTATTCTTACAATGAATAATATCGTCGGTAACAATAATATAGTAAGTATCAAATTTCTTAAATTTGTTTTTATCATCGCTGCTAATTACTTCAGATTCTTCTTCAGTGTGATTTTCACTCTTACTTACTCTATCTTGATAGATAGCATCTAGATAAGAAGAAATATCTTTTGTTTCTTCTTCTGTATAAGCGAAGAATCTTTCATCCATTTCATGACTTAAAGTATGAGATAGATATTTATATGATTCCCAAATATAACTGTTACGTTCATTTACCATGAAGATTATTTTTAAATCATAACTACTATGGAAACTCATTAATTGTAATAAGATACCATCTATATATGATTTTTTATCATAACAATTTAAGATGATTGGGAAGACATTGTTTTCTATTAATGAAACAACTATTGGAGCATTAGCAATAGATATTTCTGATTCAACTAGTTTATTTACTTTTTCTTCTAGTTTATCTTCTGCTAAAGTAAATCCTCTCTTTGGATAATCGATTGTTAAGTCAGCTTTGATAGAACCTGTTCCTAAACGTAATGATAAGAATTCACTATCTTTTATTTCACGACTCCAAATATTTCTAGTATTTGTTTCAATTGTATTAACCACATCATTAATTGTTGGATATAATTCTTTTAGAGCTAAGGCTTGTTTATTTAAGAAGTCTTTAATTTCTAGTTCTTTACCTTCTAGATATTGAGAATATTTTTTCTTTCTCTTAGCTTCTTTCTTTCTAGCTTTAAATCTTAATAATAAATCAGCTAGAATTGGGAATAGAACTGCTGCTAATAGAATTGAAGCGACAGATACAATTGTAAGCAATTCTTCTTTTACTGTTGTTTCATGACGAGTTATTCTACCAAGCGCTTGAACTCCCTGAAGAATAGATATAAATGACATTGTAATTGATGTACCAATTGCCATTAATGAACTTACTCTGTTATCGTCAGTTTCTTTTTGTGGTGGTGGATCAATTTCAATTGTCTTCTTCTCTATTGCTGGTTTTAAACTTGGTGTATGGAAGAAATATTCACTTTCTTTGTATAAAGATTGATTTTTCTCTTTAGCAGTAGCTTCTGTATATTTAGAATTATCTGCTTTTTCTCTTTCGTAGTAACTTAAATTATTTAGTGTTATTGCGCCAGGGATTTCATTGATACGAATAAATTTCTTCATCCATATAACTTTTAAACCAAAGATAAATATTTCGTCACCAACATTAATCTTTTGATTGGTTGCAATTATTTTATTAACATAGATTGCTGGTGCATTATCAGTTACTTTAATATTCCAGTTACCAGAATCATCTCTTGTTAAAGTGATATGTTGATCTGTTACAACACTATTTTTATATACTAAGTTATTTGTTGGTCCAGAACCTATAGTTATTTGACTCATTGCAATAGGAATATCTAAATCAACAAATTTTTCAATGCGTGAAGGCATGCAAAAAAGGAACACATACTCTTCTACATCGTTAAAACAAATGCAGAAAGTTTTGTATTCTTCTAAGGTAATACTGTTTTGAGGCAAGTTATTGTAATATAAGCTTATATTTAGATTACCCTCGATACGCCATTTTCCTTTGACTGCTTGGATATATATCATTTTTTCTTGTTTATCGATTTCTGATATATAACTAATCATGAAAGACTCGTCTGGATTATCAGGCAATTTATAAGGCTTCATATTAAATTCGTTTGCTATAAACAACTTCATAACCAACACACCTTATTCTTTCTATTATACTAATTTATTATATCATATTATTCAATAGATTTGGAATACTTTAAGTGTTTTTTTCATAAAAAAATATCACTATTTTCTAGTGATATTTTTAATTACTTTTTGCCAATACTATTTTTGAATAATGAAAATAGTTTTCCCATTCCATATAAGAAGCATAGGAATGTGATTATTCCACCAGCAACTGGAATGAATGATAAGGCTTTAAATAGAACGATACCTATTAATAATTCTAGTACCCAAAGAGGTTTTTCACTAATCTTGCCATATAGTGTATGTCCTACTAAATAGTAAGTTACTAATGAAGCAAGATATAATGATGCTACGTATCCAGCAAGTACCATTAAACTAATTGGAATTAATACTACTGAAAGCATTGCGATAACTGCAAGTACTGGAATACAAATAGTTAATGCTAATCCTCCTAGTGCTGATAGTGCTACTGTACCAAGATCATCATCTGTTTTTTCAATAGCTTTTCTAAACTTAGGGAATAATAAGAAGATAACTAGCATTGTTACAAATGCAACAGCTACGCCAATTAAAGTAGAGATAACTTTAGATTTCTTTTCTTCTTTTTTGAATTCTACTTTATCTACTTTAACTACTTTAGTTTCATCAATTTGAGCATCTTTTAGACCATCTACTTTAGAATCTTCTTCATAAGTAAATGTTCCAGCTATAGCTGTATTTTCATCAAGTTTAATCTTTGACGCACTAATGTATACGTCTCCTTTAACTGTTACTCCTCTTAAGTCTACTGTTTCTGCTCCAACATATAAGTCTCTACCTATTTCTGTGTAGATAGTTACACTATTACCAGCAATATAAGCATCTCTTGGAACTACTGCATCTTCAGTAATTGTAATTTCATTACCAGCAGCGAATAAATCTTTTTCTATTTCATCGCTAATAGTAATAACATTACCAGCATATACACCATAAGTAACTGTTCCTCTACTATTGATTGAGTTACCAGCTAAGAAACCAATACCATCAATTCTAGAATTATTACTTACGTTATTTCCAAACATGAATCTAGATGAATCATATGATCCTTCAGTTTTAACGCTTTCATCAGCTTCTACTACTTTTCTAGCAGGTTCTGCTAGTACCATAAATGGAAGTAATAGTAATACTAGAGCAAATAATAATTTGTTTAGTTTTTTCATTTCTCTTCTTCCTTTCTAAATTAATTATATCACTTTTACTGTGTTGTTTCTATAGAATAGATATTTTTTAGAAATTAAAAAAGCTTTTTCAAAAAGCTTTTTATCCACCGAATGATTGTACCCAGTACCAGTGACCATTATAGTTATAAGCACCGAAACCAATCTTTGTAAAACCGGTATTAATTATATTATTGTAGTGTGTTGCAGAAGCCTTCCATTCAGACATAGCTTGGCTTGGGCTTCTTTGTCCATAAGCTAAGTTTTCACCTATCATTCTAAAGTTATTAGAACCAATGTAGG
>CAMJMP010000118.1 GCA_946407055.1 uncultured Mycoplasmatota bacterium
CTTTTTTGATTTTTAAAAAAGTATTTAACACTTTTCTTGTTTTTGTTGAAAAAGTGTAATTATTTTTTTATAATGATTATATAGATTTATTAATTTTATTGATTTTTCTATAATTAAATGAATATAAAAAATGGAGGTAAGAAAATGGGTTCATTTACTTGGGCCATTTTAGGACTTCTTGGTGGAATTTTATTAGGTGTTATTGTGATGCTTATAGTTAATTCTGCTCGTGAAAAAGCAGGAGAATCTAAAGCAAATAAATTGATTGAACAAGCCAAAAGAGAAGCTGAAAAGCAAAAGAGAGATTCTTTGGCTGAGTTAAAAGAGGAATCATATCGTCTTAAAAAAGAAACTGATAGAGAAATAAAAGAAAAGAAAGAAGAAATGAAGGAGTCTGAAGAAAGACTACTTCAACGTGAAAAAAATCTTGATAAACGTGAAGAAATTTTACAAAATAGGGATTCTCTATTAGATCAAAAAGACAACAATTTACTTAATAAACAAAAAGAATTACATGCAAAAGAAGTTAAAATGGACGAAATGTTAAAAAGTGAGATGGAACAATTAGAAACTATTGCTAAGTTTACTAAAGAAAAAGCTCACGACATGATCATGAAGCGTGTTGAAGAAAACATGTCTCGTGAAATTGCTGAATACGTTAGAGAAAGAGAAGCAGAAGCTAAACTTGAAGCTAACGAAAAAGCAAAAGATTTGATTGTATCTAGTATGCAAAGATATGCTAATGATGTTGTTTCAGAACAAACTGTTACAACTATAGCTTTACCAAACGATGAAATGAAAGGTCGTTTAATTGGTAGAGAAGGACGTAATATTAGAACAATTGAATCTGTTACAGGAGTAGATTTAATTATTGATGATACTCCAGAAGCAATTGTTATTTCAAGCTTCGATCCATATAGAAGAGAGATAGCTAAAATAACTATTGAAACTTTAATTAAAGATGGTCGTATTCATCCATCTAGAATTGAAGAAGTTTATGAAAAAGTTTCTAAAGATTTAGAAGAAAAAATTACAGAAATGGGTAATGCAGTTTGCATCGACTTAGGATTAACAAGAGTTGATCCAAAACTAGTTAATTTAATTGGTAAATTAAATTTCAGAACAAGTTATGGTCAAAATGTATTACAACACTCTAAGGAAGTTGCTTACCTATGTGGTTTAATGGCATCTGAATTAGGAGAAAATGTTAACTTAGCTAAGCGTGCTGGTTTATTGCATGATATCGGTAAAGCAATTGATTTTGAAACTGAAGGAAGTCATGTTGAACTTGGTGAAGAAATTGCTAAGAAATACAAAGAAGATCCAGTTGTTATTAATGCAATTAAATCTCATCATGGAGATGTAGATGCTAATAATGTTATTTCTGTTCTAGTTAATATTGCTGATACATTGTCAGCTGCAAGACCTGGTGCAAGAAATGATTCATTAGAAAATTACATTAAGAGATTAGAACAACTAGAACAAATTGGTAATGATTACGAAGGCGTTGATAAGGCTTATGCAATGCAAGCTGGTAGAGAAATTAGAGTTATCGTTAAACCAGATGAAGTTGATGATTTACAAAGCTTTAAGATTGCTCGTGACATGAAAGAAAAAATTGAAAAAGAAATGCAATATCCTGGTACTATTAAGATTACAGTAGTAAGGGAAACAAGAGCAGTAGAAGAAGCAAAATAATTGCTTCTTTTTTTATTGTGATTGACATTTAAAAATGATATAATTATTAAGATAGATAATAGAATAGGTGATATGATGAAAAACGAAAAAAGGAACTCTTTTTCTTTTATAGTAATAGTGGTATTATGCATTTCGATTTTGGGAGTATTAGTGTTCCCAAGTTTTTCGAACAAAACTAAAAAAGAAACGACAAGTGAATTCTTGAAATATCGTAGTTCTTATGAAACTGTGAATTCAGGAAATTGGACTGTGTCTCAAGTATTTGTAGATTATGGTGGAAGTGTAGTATATAGTGGTTTAAATAAAGCATATATAACTTCTCAATCTGAATACGTTGAAGATAACGAAGTAGTATTAATGAATACTTTAACATTGGAGACTGGATCAAATAATAACCCAATATTATATGGTGCATTCTCTTATGTTGTGGACTTATCATCTATAATGTTAGATGGTTTAACTTATGATATTAATACTTACGATAACGTAATAGAAATAATTGATGATGATTGGAATACAGCAGCATTGATTAGAATGGGAGATATTCTTTCATACAATTATTATGAAGAAAATGGAATAACTATTAATCCTGGTGATCAATCATTCATTTGGTACTTTGATGAAGCAACTAAACAATTAAGAATATTTAATGGAGAAAATATTTCGGTTTATCAGGAGTTTAATAAATCATTTGAAATTGCGTTAGACCTATCATACGATTTTTATAATGCAAATCCTATTCAATTGTCTTCTTATTTAACATTTTCAGATGATACTGTTTTAGAAGGTAGTGCAGTTAATAGTCAAATAATATTCGGTGAAGCTGAAGCTGATCCTGTAGTAGTTGAAAACTTAACTAAATCTTCTGAAGTATATAATGCATGGAATGACAGTTGGGGTAATGGTGGTAATGATGAAATGTTCTATGTTAAGTATGATTTAGGATTCGACTTAACTATGAATGATAATTATGACACACTAGCTAGTCTTACTTTAGGCGATGGAACATTAATGGCTTATGGTGATGGCGTCGATTATGAATTGGGCGGTTTAGATGACTATATTAATAGTTCTTATGCTACTTTATTTACTGGTACTAATCATTTAACTTATATTGTTGGTTATCCAAAACCGGCGACGTCAGGAACAGTTACTAAAAACTTAAGTGTTGATCTGATGGCTACTGGAGTTTACTCACAAACAGAAACTTGGGAAGTTACATATGATTATCAAGAAGAAGCTGTTTACCCTGATAGTAATTTAAATGCAATTGATTTGAAGATTAATAATGATAATTATGGATTCGGAGCAATTAATAAACTTAACAATAATCAAAGTGTTAACTTTGTATATAATGTTGAAAGTATAGCTGGTGAAATCAACAATAGTTCTAATGGTACTTTATTAAAAGGATTTAATAACTGGAAAGCAAGTAATTTCGGTGAAACTGATTATACCGCATCACTAGAAGTTAGCAATGTTTATTTAACTGACACATATGGTACTGGTGGAACAGAAAATAAACTTGGAAATGGCGATTATGTAATTTCAGCAATAGGAATCAAAGATGATAAAGAATATGATTACGCTTTAGATGCAACTAATGTACTTTATTATTTAACTGATGCAAATCTAATTGATTATGGAAATAAAAAAGTATACGCTAAGATTGGAAGTAGTACTGAATGGACATTGTTAGGTACTTATAGGAAAGATAGTACTGGAAATATCGATTATATTCCAGTTGATAATACAACAAGTTATAGTAATGGAGTAATAACATTACCAAGTAGAACTCTTCAAGTAAAAGTTGAATATACTGGTAAGAGAGCAGCTGTATATGTTGGTTATGATGTATATGTTACATTAGCGGGTTCTGCTAATGTAAAAGGTATAGTTAATACTAATGATAATGTTTACTTAAAAGTTAATGCTCAAAGTAAAGATTCTGAAGCAGATAATTATCATAAGTTAACTAAATTAGGTACAAATAGTTCTTTAATCTTAACAAGCAATTATGAAGGATTAGAAGGAACTAATAATGTAATTAGTTATCATGCTGATTTCAGTA
>CAMJMP010000119.1 GCA_946407055.1 uncultured Mycoplasmatota bacterium
ATAAGATAATTAATTCCATATTATCACCTTACCCTATCTATCCTACTGGCTGTGTCGCTGTAGTTGCCGTTGGATTAACTGGCGTAACAGCAACAGGTTGAACTTGAACTGAACTACTTGCACCCATTACTGCAGCTTGAGGAACTGCTTGTACTGGTGCTGCTGGTTGAGCAGCTTGTGCTTGTACAGGAGCCGTTGCTTGCGCAGGAGCTACTTGTTGAGGAGCTACTGCTTGAGCTTGTGCTGCCGCAGGAACTGACTCTTGTGCAGCTACAACAGGTTGTTGTGCCGCAGTTGGAGCAGCTGCTGGTGCAGGTTGACTCGCAGGAGTTGCTTGTGCAGGTTGAGCTGGAGTTGCTGCAGCAGTTGCTTGTGCAGGTGCTTGAGGCGCTGCAGGTTGTGCAGGAGCCTGTGCAGATGCTTGAGCTTGTGCTGGCGCAGCAGCTGAAGCTGATGCCTCTTGACTTCCCTCATTCATCTTGAATGGATCTTCAGTACCAGAAACTACTGCTTTCTTATTTGCCAAATTATCTTCAGAAGTATCTCTTACACCTGTAGTATCTTCTTTAGTTTCGGCATCGCCAAGTCCAAAAATATCATCACTATCGAAATAAACATTACCGATAGCTAAATAATCTATTAATTTCTTTGTTGGGTTACGTAATGTTACTTTACCTTCCAAAGTTTTTTGATATAAAATGTTAGTTTTAGGTTTATTATCATCATCTACATAGAACTCACATATTTCCATGATTTCACGTTGGAAACGATCTAATGCTCTAGAATAATAACCTTTAACATATATACCAATTTGAACATATCTATGAATTGAAGATAGATATTGTTCAATATCCTGACTACCTTCCAATAAGGCATACATACGCATTGGTATACTAGCTGCTTTATCGGCATGGATAGTAGATATGATATGGTGACCTGAAGAAATAGAGTTACGTACGGCCATAACTGCTTCAGCAGAACGAACCTCGGCTAATAGAATCCATATTGGGTTCTGTCTCATACAAGCAACCAACGCATCTGTATAAGATGCGATGTTGTTTGTCTTCATTGCCACGATATCACGATGTGGGAAAATTCTATCTAAGTGAAGTTCCAATGTATCCTCAATAGATATTATCTTCTCATCTTCTTTTGTATTACTTGCTAGATATTTAACTAGCTCAGTTTTACCTGAACCAGTTTCTCCAGCAACCATTATATTACAATGTCCCCAAACGCACTTGATTAAGAAATCATGCATTTGTTCTGTAATATATTGTTCATTTAATAATTTAGTTTTATTTAATCTAATTTTTGCAGGTGTCTTACGAATCAAACATGCTATACCATTGGTAGCAATTGAATCATGAACAAAGTTCATACGAAGTTCAGCACTCTCTGCATCCAAGAATGGATGAGCCATGTTGAATGTTTTACCCATAACGTTTGCACATTGGAAAGCAAGTTTTTCCATAAATGCATTGTTTATTGCTGGTCGCTCAACTTGATATACACCTTTAGATAATGTCTTCAACCATACTTGTCCGCTATTACTGTAGGAAATATCGGTTACATCGTCTTGTTCAAGGAACTCTGACAACGGACCAAAATCCATCTGCGAGAAGACATTTTTCTCGTCCATACAAACACCTTCTTTTTATTCTTGCTATTTATTTACTATTATTTATCTTTATCGCTATTTTCAGTAACAATATCTGTATTTTCATTTGGAATTGCTACAGTTTTAGCTAAGATAAATTCTCTTAAGTAATCGTTTTCAACCTTCTTAGCAGCAGCACTAGAAGAATATGAAGCATTTCTTGGTACTGGTACTAATTCTATTCCATCTAATCTCTTTGCTTTTTCAAGTAATAAGAAATATTCTTCAGGAACAGAGAATAACAATACTGATGGTTGGCCAACGTTAGAACTATCAGAGAAAACATTGTTACCTTCATCATCTTTAACAGCTAAAACTTTGATTGAAGAAATTAATCTACCGAAGATCAATAAGTCATCATCATCTGTAGCTGTCATATATAAGTCGATTTTATTACCAGGGAAAATTGAATTTCCGTAAGTACTATTATTATCAACAGGTAACCAGAAAATTGTTTCTCCATCAGGTATATTTGAGAAGATTGAATCTGGTTTATCAGATTTCTTCATTACATTAGCTTTAAAGAAGAAACTAAACTCAGAAATTTTTGAATCGTAAGATACCAATCTACCAACTATACATGAATCTGAATCTTCATTAGCACAGTTAACTGTTGTTATAACACTAGTTCCCATGCTCTTTACTAAATCACCAGGAACTTCAGTTAAACCTACAGCATCCTCTGTAATTAGTTCACCAGCTTTTAATGTTCTCTTCGCATATGGAAGATTAGTTGGTTGTAATGATTGATTTACTCTCCAAGTGTAACCTAAGTAAAGAACAACTACGCCTAACAATACACCAATGATTGTTACGGTATTTTTGTTACTTAAGAATTTCTTAAAAGGTGTTAATAAATTTCCCATTTTTATTCCTTCTTTCCCTATTCATAATATGGACATTTACCTTTAGTAATTGTACATTTCTCAGGAGACTTACAATCTTCTCCTGATTCACTAGGTGGTATTCTATCCAATTCTAAAATTAAATCTATACTATTTGAAACATCTAAGTCTGTTCTATCTTCTCCTATAACAAAACTAGATGTTTTAGTAGTGATTTTTACACTTACCTTTGGAGGTGATTCATACAAATCGTAGAAGTCGATTTGATATGTATCAGTTAAAGATACGGATTGAGAGAATCTCCTTAGGAAATTCTCTACAAACACTTCTTTAATTATTCTAATTTGACCAGTTTGAGCGTAATAAGCATAATCAACTGAATCGTTCAAAGCTGCTGAAGCAACTTCTTTTAATGCATAATAATCTTGTGTATCAGTAGTTGTTGCATCATTTACTAAGAACATTACTGCTATAACGAATATACCAAGTAATATTATCCAATAACCCCAATATGACTCTTTCATCTTATTCGCTCCCTTCTATTTAAATGCTAGTCTTGAATATGGTTCTACATCTGAACCAGCAGGATGATTTGTCGTTGGTTGAACAACGTCTATCCATCTACAATCTTTATAATCAGCAGTTGTAGATTCATCCTTATCTTTAACATCTTTATATAACTTAGTTCCTTTACCCTTATAATCAGGATTATTCTCTTGATCACTACCTTTATGTTCAATGATCATGAAACATACATCTTCTTTATTAGTTAATACTGCATCTTTATATTCTTTTGTAACATAAGGTGCTGCATTTTGCTCTAAGAATAAGCTTCCATAGTGTGAGAAATGAACTTGGCTAGTAGCCGCATTGTTATAATACATCTTTCCTAACCAGTTATCAGTATCCTTATTTTGATATCTGATAGATCCATACATCTTTAATGTATTGATATTTGGTTGGAAACCATAAGCTTCATTATATTTTCTAATACCAGACATTGCAGAAGGTGTTAATGTATATGAATATTCTGGAGTTTGATCATATACTTTATTAGCATTATCTTCGATATATGCCTTTAACATTGCACCTTGTGCAGTAAATTGGCCGACACCACTAACTGTATAATATGATTCAGGTGTCCAAATAGAACTTACTTCAGTCTCATCTCTATTTGCCATAATATCACCCAATGTAACAGTTGAAGCAAAGTATCCTAACTTACCTTCAGAACCAACAGTTGGTGATGA
>CAMJMP010000120.1 GCA_946407055.1 uncultured Mycoplasmatota bacterium
TGTTTCTTCTGAAATTGATTCAGCAATTGAAACTTATATTTCAGGTCAAGGACAATAGTAAAGGATATCTAAAAAGATATCTTTTTTATTTTATAGGGAGGTTATTTTTGATATAATATATTCATAATAGGTGGTGTGTTGTATGGAAGACGGAAGTGTGTTTACTGATTATGAACAACTATACAATGATGGTGAAACTTTAGTTACAAGTAGTGAAACTATTAAAACTAATATTGAAAGTATTAGAACGTTAATTAAAAGTAATTGGTCTTCTTGGATTGGAGCAGATAATGTTGAATATGTTGATAGTTTAAAACTATTCTTATCTAAGCTAGAAGTTTATGTAAAGGAAATAAATAAAATTGGTAGTTTTATGGAAAAATTATCTAGCGATTATTCTGCTCATTTAGCAAAAAGAGCAAAGGAGTTGAATAATAATGAGTGAGATTCTTTATAGTAGTGAAACTGAACAAAAGAAAAAAGAATTAGGTACTTATTTTGAAAATATAATAGGTGCTTTAGATGACATTAATAAGATTAAAACTTCTGATTCTTGGCAATGCAAAGAAGGAACCAATTTAGATACTAAGTTTGAAGAATTAAAAGGTAAAATATCTAGTATTAAGGAAACCATCAATTCATACGAGGATTTTTTAGGTATTGTTAAAACCACTTATGAAGCAACAAGTGAAGAAATAGATGATGCTGTTTCTACTTATGCTAATTCGGGCGAATAGGGGTTGATGAGATGAGTACAAAGATAAAGATGACTTTTGACACTGCTAAAGCAGAGGTTAAAAAGCTGGAAACTATTCGTGATAAAATGATTAATATTTGGTCAGTTCATGGTGTTAATGTTAATGTTAATACATTTAGATATTTAATAGATGAACTTGGGATACAATATTTTGATAGTGTAACAGAAGCAATAGGTAGCAAAAGTGATGTATGTGAAAAGAACACAACATATGCAGATGTTTTGCAAAAATATGTAGATGATATAGATGATACTACTTCTAGAAAATATATAAATGGTTGTGATTATGAAAGGTTAGTATTTACACCAATTGGTGATAATGAAACACCTGGTAATGTAGAACCAGAAAAGAGAGAAGAAGTAGAAGAGGAAATAGAAGTTGTTAAAGAAGAAGAAACTCCTGTAGTTCCTAAAGAAGAACGTAAAGAAGGAGAAGAAACTATTAAAGAAACGCCTGAGATAGTAACTCCTGAAGTAACGACTAAGTATGCTCCTCCTGCAGTAACAGAAACTACAGAAGAAGTAAAAACTACGGAAACTCCAAAAGTAGAAGAAACACCTCGTGAAGAACAAAAGGAAGAAATAAAAGAAACTAAAACAACAGAAACTCCTACGGTTCCTAAGACTACTCATGAAAAAACAGAAGAACCTGTTAAGAAGGTAGAAGAAGAAAAGAAGCCAACGGTTCCTAAAACTACTCGTGAGGAGACAGAAGAACCTGTTAAGAAAGTTGAAGAAGAGGAAACACCTGAAGTTACTCCGGAAAAGACTGAGGAAGTAGAAGAAGAAATAAAGACTACAGAAGAAGAGACACCTACAGATATTCCAACAGAAACTCATGAGGAACAAGAACAACCGGTTCAAGAAATAAAAGAAGAAGAAACAAAAGAACCTGAGGTTGAAACTCCTGAAACAATAACAGTTCCAATTGAAATTGTAGAAGAGGAAACAAAACCAGAGGTTGAAACTCCTGAAGAAAAACCAATTGATATGAGTGCAATTGATGAACTAGCAGAAGTACCACCTCAAGATATAGAAGAAAAACCAAAAGCTCCAGTTATTCCTACAGCAGTTGGAGTAACTGCAACAGTAGCTCCAACATTGGTAGATGATACTCCTTCTCCTAGAATGGAAGAAGAAGTTGGAGATGTTGAAATTGAAGATACAGATATCTATCCTGATATCATTGCTTACTTATATGGATTAGCAAGTAAGATTAAAGAGTTAACTCCTAGTGAATTAACAGAATCAGTATTAGGAAAGATAGAAGATATTATTTCTAGAATTTATGAATATACAAATGAGGAATTGTATAGTGAAATAAAAGATTTACTTGATAAATTTGAGAAGATAATTGACGAATTTGTTGGAGATCAATTAAATGAAATAATGAATAATGCTTTAGATATAGTTGCTGAAGTTATAACTGTATTAAATAATACACAAATAGAAGCAATATTAAATAAAGCAATTGAATTAGCTTCTAAGACAGTTGATAAGTTAAATGGTGAACAAATAACTGAAACTGTTACAAAAGTACTAGATATGACAGATAAAGTTATAGACAAGTTAACTAGTGATCAAATAACAGCGTTAACTAAGAAGTTACTTGATGAGGTTAATGCAATAGTAGATAAATTAGATCCAGAACAAATAATGCGTGTATTTAATAATTTAATGGATTTAAATAATCAAGTTGTTAACAAGTTAACTGGAGATCAAATAACAGAGTTATTGAAACATACAATAAGTACTGTAGAAAAAGCAGTTGATAAACTTGATGGAAATCAATTGAATGAAATTATCGGTAAGGTAATGAATATATTTGATAATACAATTGATAAATTAAGTGGAGAGCAATTAACGACAATCTTTGATAAAGTATTTGATTTAACTGAAAGTATAGTTGATAAGTTAACTGATGAACAATTAGCTGAATTATTAGAAATGTCTATTTCAGTATTAGATAAGATAGTAGAGAAGTTAACTCCAGAACAAATAAATGAATTATTAAATAGATTATTAGTATCAACTAATAAAGTAATTGATAAGTTATCACCTGAACAAATGGCAGAAGTAATTAATAAATTATTTGATGTAGTGGAAGGTGTAACTGATAAGTTATCAAGTGGTCAAATTGCTAATGTAGTAGAAAAACTATTTGGTATGTTAACTAATATAGTTGATAAGTTAAGTGCTGATAATATCTTAAATATTGGTAAAGGTATTGTAGGTATTCTTGAAAGAATAATTGATAAATTATCTAAAGAGGATTTAGAGAAGATATATGATAGATTCACTAAGTTCATGGCTTATATAACTGAAAAGCTAAGTCCAGAAGATTTAGAGAGAGTATCAAATGCTCTTGGTAAGTTCTATGAGAAGATAGTTGAAAAATTATCACCAGAACAATTAGAAGAATTGAAGAGATTATTTGACGGAATGTTAGAGCATCTATATCAAAAGATTGGTAAAGAAGCTGCTGAAGAATCCGTTAAAGATTATGAAAAGGTAAGAAAAACAACTAAAGATAAAGGCCTTACTGCTAGTAGTACTAAGAGTACTGGAAATAACCATTATGCATTGTTATTTACTTTCTTGGGATTAACACTAGTAGCAATAATAGGATATGTAATTAGAAAAAGAAAAGATAACGAAGATAAGAAGTGATTAGTATGGAAGGACTAACTAAAGATAAGATTAAATATATAAGAGATCTTATTACTAGAGATAGGGAAAATTTTAATAAAATATTTGAAAACTATAGAACAAATATTAGAGATATTAATACGACCCTAGGGGAAATAGAATTAACTGATTGGGAAGATGATATGTCTACAGCTTATGCAACATATAGAGATTCTTTAAAAACTGGTGTTGTACAAAAGTTGAATAATAGTATTCAAACAGGTGGAACTGCAGAAAAGTTCTTAGAGTTAATTGATAGATTAAAAGAAATTGATAAGACAATCATCTTATTTACTGGTTAT
>CAMJMP010000121.1 GCA_946407055.1 uncultured Mycoplasmatota bacterium
TAACTTCTTTAGAATGGTAATTTCATATTTCCACTACTCATCATTTTCATCATCTTTTTCATTTCTTCAAATTGT
Organism: uncultured Mycoplasmatota bacterium; assembly: GCA_946407055.1. GTDB lineage: Bacteria > Bacillota_I > Bacilli_A > RF39 > UBA660 > Coprovivens. Next base: position 76 of record CAMJMP010000121.1, read on the forward strand.
TTAAGTAGTCGATTTATTTCAGCCACATCTCTTCCGCAACCTTTACTAATACGTTGCTTTCTTGTAGCTTTTAATACTTCAGGATGTTTTCTTTCATATGGTGTCATAGATAAAATAATTGCTTCTATATGTGCCATATCCTTTGGATCAATATTAACATTATTAAGTCCCATCTTTCTTGCTTGTGGAAGCATCTTAATAATATTTTCTAATGGTCCTAATTTTCTGATTTGTTTCATACTAGTTAAGAAATCTTCTAAATCATACTTACCACTCATCATCTTCTTCGCTTGAGCTTCAGCATCTTCTTCACTCATGATTCCTTCTACTTTTTCAGCTATAGATAACACATCTCCCATATCTAGGATACGTTCAGCCATTCTTTCAGGATAGAAAGCAGATAAACCATCTAATTTCTCTGAATCACCAACAAACTTAATTGGTACATTAGTTAAATGTCTTACAGATAATGCAACACCACCCTTAGTGTTACCATCCATCTTAGTTAAAATACAACCAGTTAGTTTTAACTTATCATTAAATCCTTGAATAACATTAATAGCATCTTGACCCATCATTGCGTCTATTACCAATAATGTCTCATGTGGTTTGAATTCATTAGATATACCTAATAACTCATCCATTAATGCTTCATCAACATGTAATCTACCAGCAGTATCGATAATAATATAATCATTATGATTTTCTTTAGCATATTCTAAAGCATCTCTAACTATCTTATTAACTTCTATCTTACCTTCAGTAAATACAGGAATATTTAGTTGTTTACCTACTGTTTCTAATTGCTCAATAGCAGCAGGTCTATATATATCACAAGCTACTAATAAAGGTTTCTTTGCATGTTTCTTTCTTAAGTAATTAGCTAACTTACCACAAGTAGTAGTTTTACCACTACCTTGCAATCCGACTAACATAACGATTGTTGGTTTACCATCTACTACCAATGGAGCTTCATCTCCACCTAGTAATTCAACTAATTCATCTTTAACTATCTTAATAAATAATTCATCAGGTTTTAAAGATTTTTGTACTTCAGCACCTAACGCTTTTTCTTTAACTTTATTAACAAATTCTTTTACTACTTGATAGTTAACGTCTGCTTCTAGTAAAGCCATTCTTATTTCTCTCATTGCTTCACTAATATTATCTTCGGTAATTCTACCCATACCTCTGATATTTTTAATTGCTTTTGATAATCTATCTCCCATGTAATCGAACATATTACATCACCTACAAAGTAGTATAACAAAAAAAGATAAAATAATCTATTTTATCTTTAATTCTTTACAAACTATCTCATATACATCCTTCTGTATATCTTCAATATCTCTTAGCTTACCTTTTTTATCAACACACTTAACTGTTTTATATCCATGTAATTCTGCTAACTCTAAATAAGCCTTCTCAGCATTTCTAATATGCAACATACTTGATTCTTGTTGATCTGGTGCTTCTTTTCTACCAGCACGTAATTCAGCCACTTTCTTATATGGCATATATAAGAAGATAGTCAAATCTGGTTTAGGTAATTCTAAGAATTTATATTCTAAATGTTCTAAATCTTTATATAGTTTCAATCTTTCTTCTTTATCAAAGATTTTACCGCCTTGATGTCCCATATTACTTTCAACATATCTGTCTAAAATAACATCATAACCATCATTTAATAAATCCAATATTTTTTGTCTGTTATATCTTCTATCTGCTGCATAATAAAGAGATGCAACCTTTGGATCAACACTTGCTGCTCCTTCAGGAAAATAACCACTACAAATATATTGTTTACCTAAATATGGTCCACCTACTATTTTACCTGTTGGACTATCATAATTTGGGAAACTCATTTTTTCTATTTTTCTTCCTTGTTTTTGTAACGCTTGAACCAATAAACTAGTTTGTGTCTCTTTACCAGAACAATCGGTTCCTTCAACAACAATTATTTTACCTTTCATATTTCTCTACCTACCTTAAAAACATCTTATCACATTAGAAAAAAACATTAAAGTGTAAAAAGTACACAAATGTAAAATGTGTGGCAATTTTTTACCACACATCCCTATTCTACGATATCTTTTATCTTATTTTTTATTTCTTCAATATTGTCAACCAATAGTAATTTTCTTAACACTTCATGTTCTTTATATAGATGTAATTTTTCTTCATAATAACTTAATTTCTCTATTACTGTTTTAACCATCTTTTGTACAGCACTTCTACTAATACTTTTACTATCAGCTATTTCACTTAAAGACAAATCTTCTTGATAATAATCTCTAAATGCTTCCTTCTCTTTATCTGTTAATAAATTACTATAAACATCAAACAAATTATTGTAATATACAAAATCTTCCATCTACATCATATCCTTAAATAAACCATAAATATAGTTTTCAATATCAAATGTTTTTAAGTCAGTCATCTTTTCTCCAAGACCAACAAACTTAACTGGTAAATTAACTTCATCTTTAATAGCAAGTACAATACCACCTTTAGCAGTACCATCTAACTTAGTTAATACAATACCAGTAATATTAGTTATTTCTTTAAATGCTTTAGCTTGACTAATACCATTTTGACCAGTTGTTGCATCAATTATTAATAGTGTTTCATGTGGTGCATTAGGTACATGTCTACCAATAACTTTATTAACTTTTTCTAGTTCTTTCATTAAGTTAACTTTATTTTGTAATCTACCTGCTGTATCAATTAATACGATATCAACATTTTCTTCTTTAGCTTTTTCTAAACCATCAAATACTACACCAGCAGGATCAATATTTTCTTTACCATAGAATAATGAACCCGTTCTTTCCGCCCAAATCTCTAATTGCTTAACTGCTCCTGCTCTAAATGTATCTCCAGCAATCATCATTACTTTCTTGCCTTCATTAATATACTTATAAGCTAGCTTAGCTATTGTAGTAGTTTTACCTACTCCATTAACACCAACAAATAATATTACTGTTGGACCTTCTTCTGCCATCTTAATCTTATCAGATAAAATATCATCACCAACATAAATCATAAATAATTCATCGACAATAACTTCATTTAAATAAGCAGTATCAGTTATCTTTTCACTCTTAACACGATCTCTTAATCTATCCATAAAAGACATAACTGTATTAACACCAACATCGGCATTAATTAATACTTCTTCTAATTCTTCATAATACTCTTCAGAAACCTTAGTATATTTAATACCTAACATAGATAACTTAGAAACGAATTCTTTTCTAGTTTTTTCTAAACCTTTATCATATAATTCAATCTCTTTAGCTTCTTCTACTTTATTCTTTGCTTGATGTTCTTGAATAAATTGAGCCCATTCTTCATCTTCTTCATCATCAGAAGTTTCTTCTTCCTCTTCTTCAGTTTCCTCAGCTTCTTCAGATTCTTCAACTTCAGGTTCTTCTTCCTCGTGAGGTTCTTCTTCTACTTCTTCAGTAGGTTCTTCTACTTCTTCTTCAACTTCAGAAACTTCAGGAACCTCTTCTATTTCTTCAACTGATTCAACATCATATTCTTCTTTTACTTCTTCTACTACTTCTTTTTTTCTTGTTATTAAATCTTTTAATTTACTAAATAATCCCATTTAAATCACCGCTTATATTATAACCTAACTT
>CAMJMP010000122.1 GCA_946407055.1 uncultured Mycoplasmatota bacterium
ATATGATATTGGACTTGATAGTAGTGCTCAAATAAAAGATGTTATTAATAAAGAATCTGAAACAGGAAGTACATGTAACTTAATAGTTAATCAAGAGTAAAAAAAAAAGAAAGAAATTAATTTCTTTCTTTTATTTTGTATTCTTTCTTCATTCCTTTTAAGAAGTTTAGTTTTGCTCTTCTTACTTTACCCTTCTTAACTACTACTATTTTATCAATAGTTGGTGAGTTAACTGGGAATACTCTTGTTACACCAATACCATAAGATTTCTTACGTACTGAGAATGTTTCAGAAACAGATCCACCATTTTTAGCAACTACTAGTCCTTCGAATGCTTGGATACGTTCTTTCTTACCTTCTTTTACCCATACGTCTACTCTTACAGTATCTCCAACACGGAATTCAGGAATGTCATTTTTTACATGCTTCGCATTAATCTTATCAATTAGATTAGCCATTTTACATACATCCTTTCTCATATAAATTTACTTACCAGAAAATCATAAATAACGTAATCCAGCGGATTTTCCTCCTTGAAGCAATATAGATTATAACAAAAAAAAATTACATAATCAAGTTTTATGTAATTATTTGTTTAAATTAACGTCCTCTACCTTTTGATTTCTCCCTTTCAAGCTCTTCTAGGTAGATTGCTTTCTTTTTAATTGCTATTTGTTTCATACGCATTTCATTTTCAATTACTTTTAATTTCTTTAAGAAAAGTAATTCTTTTTCATGACGAATATATTTAGCATAGCGATTTTGAAGAATTTCTTTGATTAATTTTTCTTCATCTAAAACGATACGTACATCATCATCTGAAGCATCGTCATCATTTAAGACACGCATTGCTAAAGCAATTAGTTTTTTAAATGTACGATCAAATTTAACAGTTAAGATTTTATCTATCATTAAATTATCAATGATTGTAACTTTGTTAACATTAATTTGGTTAACTTTGTTACGTGGACGGAAATCATACCCATCCAAATCACGAATTTGAACTACAGTTTGATATTTATTATCTTTATCAATTTTGTAGTTTGACATGATATCACCCTCCTAACTCATTAAATCTGGTCTACGCTCTTTTGTTTTTTTAACACTTTCATTATAACGCCATTCGGCAATTTTTGCATGATCTCCTGATAGTAAAACTTCAGGTACTTCCATTCCTCTAAATTCACGAGGTTTGGTATATGTTGGATAATCCAATAAGAATTTATCATTAAATGAATCATCTAAATGTGATTGTTCATTAATGACACCTGGTAATAATCTTGTAATGGAATCTACTAGAACCATTGCTGGTATTTCTCCACCAGTTAAAACATAATCTCCAATACTTATTTCTAGGTCAGCTAGAGTTCTGATTCTTTCATCAAATCCTTCATAGTGACCACATATTATTATCAAATGACTTTCTTTTGATAAGTCATATGCAATTTTTTGCTTATAAGGTACGCCATCTGGTGTAAGTAGAATAACTTTACTTTCTGGAGTCTTAATTGATTCTACACAATCAAAGATTGGTTGTGGTGTTAGAACCATTCCTGCTCCACCACCATATGGTGTATCATCGACTTTCTTGTGAGGATCTAAAGTGAACTCACGGAAGTCATGAATTTTAATTGATACTTTGTTATCATTAATAGCTCTTTTGATAATAGATTCATTGAAAACATTATCAAACATTTCAGGGAATAATGATAGTATATCTATTTTCATAACATCAATCCTTTAATATTCTCTACTATTATCTTTTTATCATCTACATCAACTTTTTTAATAAAGTTAGGATTATTAGGAATATAGAAATTCCTTTCTCCAGTAATAGATAATAAAACATTACTATTATTATACACTATTTCAGTTACTTTACCATAGTCAGTATCATTTTCATAAACATGGCAACCTACTAATTCTTCTAATACATATTCTGAAGTAGCTAGATTTAAGTCCTCTTTCTTAACATAAACATCATTTTTTAAGTATTTTAATACCTCATTGATATTAGAATAATTCTTAAATGTTACCATATCGAATTCTTTATGAGGACGATATGTTGCTATTTCTTCTTCAATGTAATTCTTACTTATATATAGTTTAAAACCTGGTACAAATACTTTATCTTTATATTCGAAGTTACTTCTAATACGAAGTTCTCCTTTGATACCATGTGTTTGAACTATTTTACCTAGATAGATGTATGACATTATTTATCACCTATTTCATATAATATGATACTTGTTGCTATAGCAGCATTAAGTGATTCGCAATCACTATTCATAGGAATATATAAATATTCATCACATTGATCTAATATTTCTTTTCTTACACCGTTGCCTTCATTACCAATAATGAAAGCTAGTTTGTTTGGGAAGATTATATTCTTTATATTAGAACCACCATCTACTTTAGTACCATATATCTTATATTTTTTATTCTTTAAATAGTCGATTGCTTCTTGAGTAGTTTTTTTAATTATATTTATTTTGAATAGCATACCTTCACTAGAACGAATTACTTTATCGTTATATAGATCAACAGTATTTTCACTAAGAATGATTGTATCAAAATTAAAAGCTACACTACTTCTAATAATAGTACCTAAGTTACCAGGATCTTGTAATTCATCAACAATTAAAACTTTGTTACCTATTTCTTTTTCATCTAATTTAGAAACTACACCGATGATTTTTTGAGGAGTCATAGTGTTGGTAAGTTTCTTTAAAACATCATAAGTAACTAATGTTGTTGGTGCATCGATAGCGCATTCACAATCTTCAGTTTTAATTATTTCTAATAGTTTATTAGATTTAGATGCTTCTTCTACTAAATGAAATCCTTCAACAAGAAATTTGTTTTCTATGTCACGATATTTTTTATTTAGTAATTTACTTAGATCTTTTATCTTTCTATTATCTTTTGAAGTTATTACTTCCATACTCTAACCTCGCAATCTTTTTCGAGCGTTCTTATAATCTGGATAACGTATTGCTACTTGATCCCAGAATCTTGAACTATGATTTGTTTCGTAGAAATGACATAATTCATGAACAATTACATAATCAATTAATTCAATATCTTTTTTTATTAATTCGCTATTTAGAGTAATAATCTTTTTAGTTACATTATTTACTCCCCAGCGAGATGTCATTTTACGAATACGTAAACTAAATGGTGGAATGTTTGTGAATCCTAGAGATAAACAATAATCGATACGACCTTCAAAGACTCTTACGCATTCATCTTTTAGCCATTTATTAAGTTTCTTCTCATTTGGTGTGTATAAGGTATTACCATCAAGAACGATATTTTTTAGTGATTCATCATATATTACATTAAGGGGTTGACCTAAATAATAAAACTTATTTGATTGTTCTTGAGTTTTAAGAAACTTTTTATAAAGACGAAGGATTGAAGCTTTGTCTTTTTCAATGATTCTTATTATTTCAAATTTAGGTACTAAACGATTACATGTAACATAAAGAATACCATCTTCCTTAAAACGAAAATAAATATTCTTATTGTTCTTTCTGATGATAGATATTGGAATTGTATATTCATCTAGTTGAATGTTCATAATACCACCATTTATATTTTATCACATAAAAGAAGTATTAGATATCTAATACTTCTGGACAATAAAGTTTTTGATACGTTTTAGATTTATGCATTAATTCATCATGTGTACCAAAAGAATCTACTTTACCTTT
>CAMJMP010000123.1 GCA_946407055.1 uncultured Mycoplasmatota bacterium
ATTGAAAAATGAAACTAAACTAGCTAATCTTTTACTTAAATTAGTCATTTAAGAAATCTTTTAATTTTTTAGCTCTAGATGGATGTCTTAATTTTCTTAATGCTTTCGCTTCTATTTGACGAATACGTTCACGAGTAACATTAAACTTTTTGCCAACTTCTTCCAAAGTATGACTTGTTCCATCAACCAAACCGAACCTTAATTCCAAAACCTCTTGTTCTCTTTCTTGAAGAGTTAATAATACATTCTTTATTTCTTCTTTTAAGATTTCATTTGTTGCATATTCTTCAGGACTCATGCTTCTTTCATCTTTAATGAAATCTCCTAAATGTGAATCATCTTCTTCACCAATAGGTGTTTCTAATGAAACTGGATCTTGACTAATCTTCATGACTTCACGAACTTTATCAATAGAAATACCCATCTTTTCAGCCAATTCTTCTTCAGAAGGTTCTCTATTTAATTCAAGAGTCATTTGTCTTTGAATTCTAGCCATCTTATTAATAGTTTCTACCATATGAACTGGTACACGAATTGTTCTTGCTTGGTCAGCTAAAGCACGTGTAATTGCCTGTCTAATCCACCAAGTAGCATAAGTTGAGAACTTATAACCTTTATCATAATCGAACTTTTCAACAGCTTTCATTAAACCAATATTACCTTCTTGGATTAAGTCTAAGAATAATAAACCTCTACCAACATATCTTTTTGCAATAGATACAACAAGACGTAAGTTAGATTCAGCTAATACATTCTTAGCACTTTCATCACCAGCAGCAATACGTAATGCTAATTCTGATTCTTCATCAGCACTTAACAAACTAATACGACCTATTTCTTTTAAATACATTCTAACTGGATCGTTAATATTAATATCTTTAGTAATTTCTTCATCAGTTAATACTAAGTTTTCTTCTTCATCTGGTAATCCGGCTTTTCCACCAGCTCCACCTTCATCGGAAACTACTTCGATACCATTTTCCATGAACGCATTATATAATTCATCTAATGAATCATTATCAATTTCTAATCCCTTTAATGCTTCAGCTAATTGTTCAAAAGTTAAAGTATTATCATTCTTTTTACCTAATTCAATTAACTCTTTTTTTCTGTCTTCAAAACTCTTAATTTCAACCATTATCCACACTTCCTCTTTTTAATTCTGCCATTCTTGCCAGCATTTTCATCTTTTTTGATTCATCAAGTTCTTTTTTTATATCTTCTTTTAATTTTTTTATTTCTCTCGTAGTAAGAACTTTATTAACTACATCAATATATTCATCCATAGCTTCTATCGTTAACTCATCTTCAATATTACAATCATTAACAATTCTCATTACTTCTTCTTTTATTTCATCTTTACTAGATGCATACGTAATAAAATCTGCTATGTTAATTTTCTTTTCTTTTTGATAATAATATAATATTTCATTGGCAATAGCTCTTCTAACTTCGTCATCAAAAAAGCCCAATTTTGCCTCATACTCTTTTATAAACTTTCCATCATTCATCATGAAATAAAGTATATTATCAGCACCAATTGTATAAGAATCCTTCTTTCTAGGTTTCTTCTCTTGTACTTCAATTGGTTTCTCTTCTTTCTTTTCTGGTTTAATATCACTTAATTTTTCTTTTAGTACACTAATTGATAAACCATAATCCTCACTTAACTTATTCAATGTTATTTCTTTTAATATCTCATCATTGCTATTATTTAAATCTTTTAAAACTTCATTAATATAATTAGCAAGATCTACTGAATTATTTAAGTCTTTATTATTCTTATAATAATTCATCTTAAAATCAAAGAACGTTATTGGATTTTTTAAATTATCCTTAAAAGCATCTATTCCATTAGCAACTATATATTCATCAGGATCTTTCTCCCCACTTAATCTTATTACACTAATTGGAACATTATCTTTTTCTAATAATTCACCATTATTCATTGTTGCTAGTTCACCAGCATTATCATTATCTAAACATAAAATAACATTTACTCTTAATTTTTTTAATAAAGTTATTTGATCTTTAGTTAATGCAGTACCACATAATGCAACTACATTCTTAATACCATTAACACTTAATCTAATTGCATCCATGAAACCTTCAACAACTATTATTTCCTTTTCTCTCTTCGCCACATCACGGGCATGGTGATAATTATACAACGTTTCACCTTTTTTGAAAAGTTTTGTCTCTCTAGAATTTACATATTTTGAAGTATCTTTTTCACCACGATATATTCTTGCACTAAAACCAACTATGTTTCCATCTTTATCCCATAATGGAAAAGTGATTCTTCTCGTAAACATATCATAAGTATTACCATTAGAACTACTAACTAATCCTAATTCTAATAATTTATCTTCACTATATTTCTTCTTTAATACTTTATATAAAGAATCTTGTTCATCTAAAGATAATCCTATTCCAAATTCATTAATTATTTCTGGTGTTATTCCTCTTTCAGCTAAATACTTATTCGCTTCAACACCAGCTGTTGTCTTTAAATTATTTTGGAAGAACTTTTGTGATAATTCCATTATTGCATGTTCTTCTTTAAAATTATCTACTTTAGTATTTGTTAATACATCCTTAGATAATTCCATACCACATTTATCAGCAACTATTGATACAGCTTCAATAAATGGAACATTTTCATAATTTTCCACAAAAGTAAAAACATTACCAGTCGCTCCACAAGCAAAACATTTATAAATTTGCTTCTCTTGTGAAACACTCATACTTGGTGAATGATCATCATGGAAAGGACAAACACATAAATAATTCTTTCCACGTTGTGTTAGAGGTAGATAACTGCCAATAATATCAACAATATTAGCTTTGCTTCTTATAGTATTTATTTCGTCATTACTAACAAATGCCATAAAAATCACCCTCTAACTATATATATTAGAGATAACCCCCTATTTTCCTTTTTTTTCATGCAAAAAAATGCTAAAAACTGTCAATTTTTAACATTTTTTAGAAAAAATAGCTTATTTTTAAAGAAATCTACAACAAATTCAATCATTTGCTTTAAGTATTCTACGAAAGAATCTGCCCTAGTTTCAGGCGGTTCTTCTTCCTCAATTATCTTAACTACAGAAGCCACTTTTGTTTCTTCTTCTGGTTTTTCAATAAATATATTATTTATATTATAAAGTAACTTATCAGTTTCATTAACTATTCTAGTTTCAATTATATCAGCCATACTATAACCTTCCATCCCTTTAGTTTGCTCAATAGTATAACTTCCATAACCCAACTTAATATCTGCAATACCAGTATTATCAGTAGTTAGTACTTTTACTAAGTCTCCATTTTTATCAGTTACATTAAATACTGCTCCAGCTTCAACTAAACAGTTACTACCTTTACAATAACTCTTATTAATTACAATATCATTTCTAATTAATCTATTCTTTAGTTCTACTACTGCATCTGTTGCATCACGATTAATATTCACTTTATACTCATTTTCATCTAAAACATAACCTATTCCCGTACTTAACTGTTTAATAGTATAACTACCCATCTTTAAGTTATCTTTTTTATATTTTAATTCTTGATTAGTACATATTTTATCTATTTGCGTATTATCTTCATCGAATATTCCATAACAAACATCATCAAAACTACTTTCTACCGTATAAACACTATCATCATCTTTAATATCTAATAATATAGATCCCTTAATTACTTCAATATTGAT
>CAMJMP010000124.1 GCA_946407055.1 uncultured Mycoplasmatota bacterium
GAAATCAATAAAGACTTTAATGATATAGAAACGTTTGAAGAATATATGAATAGAAGAAATTATCATAAAATAGATGAAGGCAAAGACTTAAAAGTTAAAGATTTAAAGTTAGATAATGATACTTACATAGCATTCGTTTATGATAAAAAAGATTTATATCATATGTTTCCAATCATTAATAACACTATCTATGATCGTAATAAAGATTGCTATGATTTATATGTAATAACTTTATACAAAAGATAATTAATAATATGATATAATTGATACAGTAGAAAGATGTGAACTATATGAGTAAAATGAAATACTATTACACGGCTTATTGTGAATCAGATGAAGAAAGAATAGCTCTTATAACTGAAGATATTTTAAGAGAATTTCCTAATCTAGGAGAAACAGCCAAAGATGCTGCTAGATTGGAAACTCCATTCGGTCAAGAACATGAAGATTATGACGGATTTATTGAATATGAAAATGAGATTAATAGATTAATAGATATAGTTATGGTAACTGAAGGTAAACCTGAATTTAGAAAAGAATATGCCAGTGCCGTAAGTATGCTTATTGAAGCATATCGCTGTTGGCGCCAAGGTTTCACATATGCAAACCCAGAAGAACAAGCACCATATCTAATAATGGAAGCCTTTAGAGAACATCAACAAAATCCTAGAAGTATATTAATAACATATAAAGAAGCAAGAGCTGAATTAAGAAGAAGAAGCGAAGAAAAAGATGCTCAAAGACGTTATGAATTTGATCATACAATGCAATATAACTATACTGCTTATTATGATACAGAAGAAGAAAGAATTGCAGCTATTGTTGAAGATATGAAAAGAGAATATCCAAGATTGGGTGAACTACTTGTTGAAGCTGCTAAAATGGAAGAACCATTTGGTAGTGTTCACGAAGACTATGATCAATTTAGTAGTCAAGAAAATCACATTAATAGATTGATAGATATAATCATTCTTACTGAAGGCAAAGATGAATTCAAAGAAGAATATGAAAAAGCTTGCAAAGATTTCATGGATTATTACAATAGTTGGAGACATTGTTTCACTTATGCAAACCCAGAAGAACAAGCTGCTTATGTAGTAGGTGAAAGGTTTATTAAACATCAACATGATCCTAGTATTCCTTTACTGACTTTTAAGGACGCCGAAGAGTACCTAAAAGCTCAAAGGGATGGTGTAAAATTATGACACTTTTAAAGTGTCATTTTTAGTGTTAAGTAAGCCACAAATGTGTCGACTTTTTGTCAAAAAAAATGTACAATAATAATGTAGAATAGAATACGAGTTAGCATAGTAATCTATTTATATAAGAAATAAGAAAGAGGTAAGAAGGAATGAAAAAAAGAACAGGAATTTTCGCAATCATTATTGCAATATTATTATTAGGAGTAGGTTACGCAGCAATGAGCGGCCAAGCATTACATGTTAATGATGCTAAAGCTACAGTAAAAGTAGATGACAGTAACTTTAATGTTATTTTCAGAAATGAAACTACATTCAGTAAAACTGGCGCAGGAGAAATTGAATTCGTTAGAACTGATGATCATAATGTAACATTTACTTTAACTGGTTTCACTAAAAGAGGTGACACAGCAGTAATCACATTACCATTTAGAAATGACAGTGACACATTACAAGCAGTATTAGAAAATGCAACTGTAACAAACAGTGATGGTAACTACTTTAGAGTAACTGCTGAACCATTAGCAGAAACTGTATTAGGTGAAAAAGGACAAGCTGACGAAGGAGCAAATTTAGTTATAACAGTAGAAGCTATTAAGACTCCAGTAGAAAATGATGTTACAACAACAATCACAGCTACATTAAATGCAAATCCAAAGAACTAATATAATTAACACATAAAAGGGGTGAAAGGCACATGAAAAAGGAAAGAACAAAAGCCCTTGCTTTTGAATCTATTTTAACAATAGCACTATTTATATGTGCCTTTTTTCCATTTTATAAAGCTAGTATCATACTAGCTTTAATAACAACTTTTGGTGCTATTGCTTCTTCTTTATTGCTAAGAAAGAAAAGCAATACATTCACTAACAAAAAACAAATACTAATAATTATGATAGTATTTGCTATTTTATATCTAGCATTATTTTATACACTAGGAATTTATTCGGGCTTTTATCGTAATACATCAATGCTAAGTCTAAAGAGAATCTTTGTGTATATAATTCCAACAATAGTTGTAATTATAACAACAGAAATAATGAGAGATAGACTTTTAACAGTTAATATTAGAGCATCAAAAATATTAACACTAATATTAACAGTATTAATTGATATAAACTTATTTACTGGGTCATTCGATCTTAGTAAATTAAATGATTTCTTATTGTTCATGGGTTTTGTAATATTCTCTTGTTTATCAAGTAATATATTATATTCATATTTAAGTCCTAGATATGGAATCAAACCAATAATCGCATACCGTTTAATACTATCGCTATATGCTTTTATACTTCCGGTAATACCAGATGTATATATTTACTTTAGAACATTCTGTAGAATGATTTATCCATTAGTTATATATTCTTACATTGAGAATTATTATAATCCTGATAAAGAAGTAAAAAAATATAGTGAACTAAGAAAAGATAACATTTGGTTTATTGTTTCAATAATAATAGTAGTATTTTTTATTGGTATAGTATCTTGTAAATTTTCTTACGGTGCCTTAATAATCGGCTCTAGTTCAATGCGTAAGGAAATGAGTAAAGGTGATATAGTAGTATACAAAGCTACTAAAGAAGATTTAGAAGTCGGTGACGTAATAGTATTTAATAAAGAAGATATTAAAGTAGTTCACCGTATAGTAAAAATAGATAAAAAAGATAGTGGTATTAGAATATATACCAAAGGCGATGCCAATCAAAATAATGATGATGGCTTCATTACTGAAGAAGATGTCATTGGCAAAGTCGAATTTAAAATAAGCAAATTGGGTAAAATAACATTATGGATTAGATCACAATTTGAATAAAGAGGGTAATAGTATGACTAGAAAGAAATCTAGAAACTCTAGAAAAATAATTATAAAGAGATTAACTATAATAGCAGTAGTAGCATTACTAGTAGGTATAGTATCTTTTGTTTTATATGGCTATTTAGTTCATCCACGTATTCTTAAATACAAAGAAACAACTAACGTGGATTACAAAGTGCATATAACAGACACTGAGTTCTATAAAGAAGACTATCTAGAAAAAGATAATCAATATATAGCAGATATTATTGATTACATTGATACAAATATGTATTACAAACTAGAAATGCCTAAAACAGTTAAATATGAATATTCATATAAAGCAAAAGCTGTAATAGAGGTTAAAGAGTTATCAAATAGTAATTCTATTTATAAAATAGAAGAAGAATTACTAAGCGTAAAACCTGTTAAATCAACTGGTAGTTTAGTAATTGATGAAAAGCTATCTATAGATTACGATAAATATAATGCTTTAATTAATAACTTTAAAAATGTATATGAATTAAAGAATACAGAAAATTTTATCGATATATCTCTATTTGTAAATGTTAATAATCTATCATCTACAAAAGAAAATATTACTGAAAGAAAAGTTGCTTCTCTTAAAATTCCTTTAGCAGAAAATACAATAGCAATCGATAATCCAAACAAGAAT
>CAMJMP010000125.1 GCA_946407055.1 uncultured Mycoplasmatota bacterium
CTGAAAAAGAACTTTATAAAAAAAATAAATCTACACATTAGTGTAGATTTTATTTTGTTTTAGAACTTGAAAGAACCTCTTTCTTCTGCTCTTTCGTTTCTCTTATTTTCAATAATTGTTTTTCTAAATTCATTTGCAACTTTTTCAATTGCTTCTGGAGCAATAGCACCTTCAATACTCTTACCAATGCTATCTCTCATATGTAGAACAGCTTGAACGCCACCTATTTCTTCATTGTAATATCTAATGATATCTTTAGCATATCTATCTTTTCTATCTAATTTACGATATGCATCTTTTATTATTTCTCTAGTAAATGGATGTAATTTTACACCACTCTTTAAGAAATTTTCAATTTTTTCTCTTTCTTGTACTAAGTCGAAACTCTTAGCATCATCTAAACCTGCTGCTGGATCTTTATGAATAGAAACTAATTGACCACCATCTACAGTGAATAATTTATTATCATGTTCAATTCCAGCACTAGAGAATAAATAAGCCTTCTCTTCTCCAACAGGACACACTTCACCTAATTCAACAGTGAATGTTGCTTCCTTTTTACCATCTGCTCCAACATACGAAGTTTCTGTTCCTCTTAATAAATGATGTCTATCAACATCTTCAAAAGATTCATAACCTCTTTTTAAAGATTCATGTCCATCTTCATAAGAAAATACCTTATGGAAAGTAAGATGATGCCCATCTTCTACTTTATAATCTAAGAATACATCATGTTTTGGACAAACATAATCTCTTCCTAGATAATCTTTTTTTGTTTCTTCACTATAACCAATCTTAATAGTTAAACTAACACCATTTTCATCAGTAATAGTTAGTTGATCACCTTTCTTCTCATAAATATACAATTTTCCTTTTACTTCTACATTGCCATGTAAATACATAACATCAGAGCTTATTCCTAAAGTCTTAACAACATTGCAAGCTTCTTGAAGCCCTAATCTTACAAATTTTTCCATATTAACCCTCCTGTTTTCAATTCCTTATTATAATATATTTTTAGGTATTTTCAAATAAAAAAAGAGATATTTAATCTCTTTTTATCTTCCACCCATTGCCACTGTATCTTGGTGATATCTATAAGCTCCATTGTCTCCTTCAACACCAATTTTTTCAAAACCTAATCTTGTAAATAACTTCTTAGAGTTTTCATTATATTCTCTTACATGAGCAGTAATATCCATGTTATCACTTGCAGCTAAAACCATTACTTGTTCCATCATTGCTTGACCTATACCTTTTTGTTGGAACGCTTTTTTAACTCCAATTTGATATATATAGTATGAATCATAATCTTTTACAACAGCACAATAACCTACTGGTACATTATCAACTAAAGCAAGAAACAAGTAATCAGCATCATAAGTTAAACAACTATATCTTAGTGTTCCACCATACTTAGCAAGATTCTCTTTTACTATGTATTCTTCTATCTTGTCACATACACTTTCAAATTCTTCTTGTTTTCTCCTAACTACTATAATCTTGCAATCCATACTACCACCTATTTTCATTTTATCATACTTCAATAAAAAAGATATCTTTTTAGATATCTTTTTATCTTGATTTAGCTTCTACTTGTTCATAATATACACAAGATTCATGTTCAAGTCTTGCTTCATTTGGACAAGTATATCCAACTATATAATCTTTAGTTTCAGTTTCACTTACACATACTCTATCTTGATGTAATGAATAACCTTCTTCACATCCATGTTTAGTTAATGCTTTAGATTCTTTAATAACCATACACTTACTACCATTTAATGTTCCTTCACTACAACTATATTTAGCATCAGATGTTGTTACAGTATAGCAAGCACCATTTTGATATGTTCCAGCATCACAAGTTGCAATTGCATCATAATCACCACTTGGATTATAGCACCAACCATCTAGTTCAATTGCATCAGGACATCCTTCAGGAATAATTGGTTTACCACGTGAACATTTTCCATTTGACATCATTCTATCTTCAGGATCCTGTCCAGTAACCTTACAAGCTTTTTTAGCTTCTCCAACCTTAGTAGCTTCTTCACATTTACCACTACCAGCATTATAAGTACCTTTATCGCAACTTGCTTTAGCAGATTGTGCTACTTCTCCACTACATTTACCATCGCTTAATGTGAATCCTTCTTCACAATATAATTCATCTTTAAATGGTCCAATCTTTCTACATTGACCATTAACATCTTCATAACCTTCAGGACATGTCTTACCTTCTGTTGGCTTTTCTTCTTTCGCTACTTTTTCACAAACATCTCCACGTAATACATAACCATGATCACAGTATTTACCTGTTTCTTTCATTTCCATTAATTCTCTTGAAGATTTATTCTTTAAATCATCAAAATGTAATTCTTCATTATCACCAATTACTTCTAAAATATAAGCAGCCTTAGCTGGAGTAACTCCATAACCTTGTGCTTCTCTTTTAGCTTCTTCAGTAATCTTTGGAACAACTATCTTACTTCCAATTTCATTCTTATTACAAGCTTCTCTTAATTTATCTTCAATACTCTTATCGCTTTTTTCCATACCAACGATAATAGTTAATTCACCATCTTCAACTAAATGCTCTTCTTTAGCTTTCTTAACAATAGCATAGAATACTTCTTCAACTGGTTTACCTTCTAAACTACGGTCAATGAATTTATCACTTTCTTCATTTAAACTTTGAATACTAGCTACCTTTCCTTTTTTAGTTATTTCTAGTTCCATACTAGGATTAATATCTAGTGTAATAACTGATTCAACCTTGTCTTCATCTTTTCCATTTTTCATGAAAAGACCAACAACTAAAACCCCAACTATTACCACTACAAGTGCTACAACTAAGATGATTATTTTCTTCTTATCCATAAGACTCATCTCCTAGTTTAAGTATAACAAAAAAGTTTTTATTTTAATAGAAAAAAAGATGATTTCTAATCATCTTTTTATTTCAAATTAATATGTTGTGGTAAACCATCTTTATATATTTGTTTTACTTCTCCTTGGATTAATGGTCTTAAGTATTCTACCAATTCTTTCTTAACATAATTATTCTTAGTATCTATCCATTCCATAGGTACTTTCTTTTCTACATTAGCTATCTTATGAATATCATCAAATACATCATAACTAATCTTATATGGTTTATTAGATACACGATTCATAATAACCATCTTACCACTGTCACCTTTAAATGCTAACTTAGCACCTTTTCTTCCACAATTAAATGCTTCAGTTAAATCATTCTTAGATACTAAATGAGCAGCGGCTCTTTGTAATGTAGAGAAAGTAATAGCTCTTGTTTTAACTCCTAATTCTTTCTTTAATATCTTACATAAAGCTTCAGCACAACCAGCCAACTCTTTATGACCAAATGAATCTGTTAATAAGTTTTCATCTACTAACTCACATACAAACTTATCATCTTTAGTTTTAATTCCTTCAGATACAGCAATAGTTAAACAAGATTTCTTCTTTAATAATTCTTTTGTATGTTTAACAAAACTATCTATATCAAATGGTATTTCTGGTAAATAAATAGCATCTACTCCATCACAACTATCATCTTTAGCTAAAGCTGCAGCAGAAGTTAACCATCCAGCATGTCTACCCATTATTTCAACAACAGATATAGTTGGTTTAGTATCT
>CAMJMP010000126.1 GCA_946407055.1 uncultured Mycoplasmatota bacterium
GACTCGAACCCTAGACCCACTGATTAAGAGTCAGTTGCTCTACCAACTGAGCTAATGCCCCAGGCACATACCAAAGGATTCCTTCAGTACGAGATTAATTATACAATAAAAATAAAATAAATGCTAGTATTTCTTACTTTTTTTTATAACAAATTAATTTCTATAATGTTATAATAAAACCAAGGAGCTGATTATATGTATATTGATAACAAAATATTAATCGGAAAAAACGACAAAAAAGAACTATGTATACTACTAGATAAGGCAAACAGACACGGTTTAATTACTGGTGCTTCTGGATCTGGTAAAACAATAACATCTAAAGTAATGGCAGAAAGTTTCTCTTCTGCAGGTATTCCCGTATTTATGGCTGATGTTAAAGGTGACTTAGCTGGTACTGCCCTACCTGGTGAACCAAATGAAAATGTTGATTCAAGAGTACAAAAATTAAAACTTGAAAATTTCGAATATCAAGGCTACCCTGTTAGATTCTGGGATATATTTGGTGATTATGGTCACCCAGTAAGAACTACTTTAGATTCAGTTGGCCCTGAAATCTTATCAATGATGTTAGGATTAACAGAAGCTCAAGAAGGAGTTTTAACAGTAGTATTTAAAATTGCTAAAGATAATGAATGGGAATTAGATAAAATTGAAGACTTAAGACTATTACTACAATATGTTGGTGATAACAGAGAAAAATTCACTACATCATACGGTAATGTTACTACTCAATCTGTAGGAGTTATTCAAAGATGTTTATTAGCATTAGAAAATCAAGGAGGAGACAAATTCTTTGGTCTTCCTGAACTTGATATAAATGACTTCTTAGCAGTAGATGCTGATGGAAAAGGATTTATAAATATTCTTCATTCTGTAAGATTATTTGAATCTCCAGATCTATTTGCATCATTCCTATTATGGATATTAACTACTCTTTATACTAAGATGCCAGAAGTTGGTGACTTAGATAAACCAAAAATGGTATTCTTCTTCGATGAAGCACACTTGTTATTTAATGGCATGCCAGAATACCGTTTAAAGAGAATTGTTCAAGTAGTTAGATTAATTAGATCTCGTGGTATTGGTTTATACTTCATTTCTCAATCACCTGCTGATATACCAAATGAAATTATTGCTCAATTAGGTAATCGTGTACAACACAACTTAAGAGCATATACACCAACTGAATTAAAAACAGTTAAAACAGCAGCTGATTCATTCAGATCTAATCCAGACTTTAATACATACGATGAAATCTTAGCTTTAGGAACTGGTGAAGCATTAATTAGTTTCCAAAACGAAAATGGTGAACCAGAAGTTGTTGAAAAAGCTAAAATACTTCCTCCACAAAGTAAGATGGGAGTAATCGATGATACTTCAAGAAATAAAATAATCAACGCTTCAACACTAGTTGGTAAATATGATGAACCAATTGAAAGAGAATCTGCATTTGAAGAAATTGGTGAATTAAATAGATTAGTAAAAGAACAAATTGAAGCAGAAGAAGCACAAAAACAAGCTGAAAAAGAAGCAAAAGAACAAGCCAAGAGAGAAGCTGAAGAAGCTAAGGCTGCAGAGAAAGCTGCTAAAGAAGAAGAAAAGAAACTTAAAGAAGAACAAAAAGCTAAAGAAAAAGCAGCTAAGGAAGCTGAAAAAGCGAAAAAGAATAATCCAATGTATAAATTAGGAAAGAAAGCAGTTAACTCAGCTGAAACAAAACTAATTAATAGATTATTAAATAAGTTATTTAAAAACTTTAAATAAAAAAGAACTATCTTAGTTCTTTTTTATTTGCGTGTTAGCATTTTCTTTCGTGTCTCTTCTGGTATTTCTAAACCAAATCTAGCAGCATCATTAGGATCCATTTTTTCTTTTTTATTAATCTTATCATAATAATCTAACATCATTAAATCCTTAAATGTATGATACAAACATCCTTTATTATCTTGTTCATACCCTACTAACATAGATTTGGTAGCTAATTCTCTATATAATACAGCCATTTCTTTATTGCCTTCATCAGCTGCTAAACTTAATAAACCACTATAAGTCTCAACATTAGCATTTCTTTCAAAAATATACCTTTCTGGATGTTTATTATATGGAATCAATGATACTACCCTTCTTACTTGTTTAACAGGATTAAGACTTGGAGTTAATATAAGTTCATTCATGATACTATAACTACCTTTAACAGTTTCACAAGGACTTGGAATATATCCCTTACCCATTAAATGTAAATACATGCGTTCAGTTTCATGCATTAATAAATACATAGTTAAATAACTTCTAAAAACCCTTTCATCGCTTATATTATATTTTCTCATTAAAGTACCAATATTAGCATTAATCCATTCATTACATTTATCTATAGCAAATTCCATACGATTATATCTATTAACGTACTGTACAGGTTTATTTCCTTGATCTTTAATTTTATATTCAGTTATAAAGCCACTTTTATCCCTTGGCATCAAACGATGAGCAGCCACCATTAAAGTATCTCCATTAAACCCTTCGTCTCTAAATATTTCAAGACATCTTCTAGTTTTAAACAATTCTTCTTTAGTTTTTATAATATTTGACATATAAAACCCTCTTACTAACATACTTGTATGTAAAAATAGTATATCACAATAAATTGTCATAATAGTTAAATTTTATATTGATTTTTCCCATAACTATTGATATACTTATCTAGTCAGCAAGAAAAAGCTGCATTTTATTACAAAAAACTTGCAAAAAAAGTAAGTTTAATGTAAAATAAAAAAGGCTTAAAAGAAATGGGCTTGTAGCTCAGCTGGTTAGAGCGCACGCCTGATAAGCGTGAGGTCGGAGGTTCAAGTCCCCCCAGGCCCACCATTTATTTTGGCCCGTTGGTGAAGCGGTTAACACATATGCCTTTCACGCATACATTCATGGGTTCAAATCCCGTACGGGTCACCAGTTTGAAATTAACTCAGTTTTACTGAGTTTTTTCTTTGCATAAAAAAAAGAACTCATTGAGTTCTTTTTACATTGCATTAATAATATTAACAATTGAATTAAAATCATTTTGAAAGAATACCACTAGTATTCCAATAAGTATTAATACTACAATACTCATCGTAAATATATTATAGAATATTTTATTATTAGGTTTATCAAACTTAATTAATGTAGTTATCCCATTAAATAAAGTTAATAAACTAAATATAAAGCTAATAATTAAAATAAAGAATCCTGCAAAATATGAGAATATTGATAGTATTGGATATAAAGTAAATATACCAAAATATAATGGAAATAAAGCCATACTACATAATGATATATAAGAACCTAATGTTACTCCCTTACTTCTAAAGAACGAAATAATATAATATACTATTGCAGTTACTAAAGTTAATAATAATGAAACTGCACCAGCACTTAATACTACATCAACATATTTAACATTAACTACATTTCCAAAATCTAAATATGTAGTATATAAACCTGTAGAAAGATCATATCTTTTAACAAAGAATCCACCTACTACAGCACCAATAACTGCTAGTATAACAACATATATTGTAGAGAATACAACTAATTTACCACTATCAATAGCATCATCAATTGCTCTTGCATTATTAGGTAATTTGGAAA
>CAMJMP010000127.1 GCA_946407055.1 uncultured Mycoplasmatota bacterium
ATTACTTCTTTAAATGAAGGTTGATCGATTTTATAATCATAACTACTTTTATATCCATTAACTACATCTACATGAATATCATAAGTTTTATTAGAATTTCCATAAGCTAAATCTACAGAATAAGATGCATTTAATGAATAAGTTAATGCAACCATTAAAACTAATACAACAATTAGAACTCTTTGCATATTCAAACCATTACTCTTTTTAAAACTTTTATTTTGAATTCTATCTAACTCACTATCTAGATTAAACTTTTGCATTTTTCTACCATCCCTATCTTTAATAATCATACTATAATAGGACATAAAAATCAATTGCATAAAAAAAGAATCCAACGATTCTTAAGCGCTCATATAAATAAACATAGCTAATATAATTAATATTGCTACGACCAAATATCTCCTTTTACTTTCAATCATCATGTTGTTCCATCCCTTCGTTATTAAATAAATTATATAATAAATCTCGTTAAATTTCCTTACTTTTACCTAAAAAAGTTCAAATTTTACACAAACTTTATAATAATCATTTACCAAATTTTTGTTTATTAAATATTTTAACTACAGAATTCTTAATCATTCCAGGTACCACTATTGGATTTGGTAGCTCATGAACACTATTACTTTTATCAACAAGTGTTATTACAAAACTTTCTTTATATTTTGGAATACCAATTGTTAGTGGAAACATATGCTTCTTTATAGCATCTGTTATTTTAGGATCTTCCAATTCTGGAAAAAACTTAATATAATTCTCTGCTGCTTCTCTTCCATGAGTAAATCCGTGTCTTTTAAATAATGGTTCTTTTCTATTTAATCTTTCCATATAATTTCCATTATCTAAAGCAGCTAGTTCTTCATTATATAACCATGCTAATGGATAAAAATCATGTAACAAGCCAGCTATTGCGCAAACTCTTGTATCACAATGAAATATACCACCCATAACAAAAGATCTAAATGACACAAATATTGAATGATCCCAAACACTCATATTATGATGATGGGGAAATAATTTTCTTCTTTGAAATTCATCATTTCTCAAAATGGATTCAACAATATCAAACCATTCATCAAAAGATGGATTTCTTACAATATTTGGATCTATATCATCAATAACATTTTCGTTATAATAACCCATTTATTATTCACCTTCTAAATAATCAATTGCATCCTGTAATGTAGATACTTTTACTATTTCTATTTTATATTTCTTTTCTTTAGCAACTTTAACTGCTTCTTCATAGTTACCTTCTGGAACTAAGAAAACATCTGCTTTCGCTTTAGCAGCACCCATTACCTTAAACTTAACTCCACCAATATCTCCAACACTACCATCTAAATTAATAGTACCTGTACCAACAACTTTTCTACCTTTAGTCAAGTCTTTATTAGTTACACCACTATAAATCATTAAAGACATCATCATTCCACCACTAGGTCCTGATTCAGACTCATTAGATGAAATTGATATTTTCTTGTCGCATTTTATATCATAGGTATCAACAGCAGCTACTCCTACTTTAGTTCCATCTGCATCATATAAAACACCATTAACATCTATTTCTTTATCATCTCTTATTACTTTAAAAGAAATTTTTTGACCAACTTCTTTTTTTTGAATTTCATTTGATACTTTTTCAATGCTATCAACTTTTACTCCATCTACTTCAATAATACTGTCACCAATTTTAATATCAGTATCAGCTTTTTCATCTACATAAACAACTTTATTTTGTTTTTTAACTATTTCATATGGAAGCTCAGCAGCTTCTAAAGCAGCAATAGTTGCCATATCTTTACTTTGTTCCATCATGATGACATCTCTTTTATTAGCATCTTCAATTGATTCTGATGAAGCATACACAACATCGCTCATTTTAACAATCTCCCAATCAGGAATTACATGAGCAAGAAGATAATAAACTATACTTCCTTGAGCAACTTCAACATAAGCCATATTATATGAACCTTTAACATTAAGTTCTTTTCCATCAACTTTAATACGATCACTTAAATCAATAACACCACCAGGCATTTCAACTTGATAAGGGATCTTTACAAAATTAATAAAAAGTATTAATAATATAGCCACAATAAAAAGAATATTATCTCTAATAATATTTAACAAAGATGATTTTTTAAATTTTGTTAAAGTATAACCTTTATTCTCCTTAGCCATCATATCACCATAAATCAATTATATCATGATAAAAAGACCATTTGCTTTTATATGGCTAATAAAACACTTACTTTACAAAAAAAGATCTCTTATCGAGATCTTTTATTAACTAATTTGGAAACGAGAACGGTGCTCCCTTTAATTGCTTGTTCATATTCGCACCAATCGTACCCACGTCTTTTAAATTATTAAGACTAGTTGTATAGTAAATAAACTCTAAATCGAAATTCATACTTGTATTAGAATAACTATCTGATAACACAGTTGGTACCTTAATCATTACCAAGTAGTTAGCTAAATCACCAGCTAAACTATTATTAGTATTATTTTCTTGAGGTATTGTTGTCGTTTCAATTGAAATAGTTTTATATAAAGCTGACTTCAATTCCCATTTTTCTAAAGTCCACTCACTAAGTGGTCCTGATTTACAAGTACCATTTTTCTTTCCATATATGAAGTATTTAGCATCATTTTTACCAACATCACTAGCAATCATAATAACTCTACAATTATTATCACTCATCAACATCCAAATACATTTCTTTTCATCTACATTATATTGACTCTTTAATTCATTTTTTCTCATTTGACAAATTGTAGTTCCATTTACTGTATTATTACCAGTTGTACCGAATTCCACTATTTGTAAATTATCTAAGTCTTTTTGCACTACTTTTGTAATAATAGTTCTATTAGTTAAATCTGCTGTCTTATTAGAACCCAACTCTTCTTCTGCTCTAATATCATTTAATAAGTTTAATGTAAAAACTAATACTATTGATACTAAAGAAACACTTATCATTAGTTCCATTAAAGTAAAACCTTTATTGTTCATCTTAATGCCTCCCTACATATCAATATGGTATTGTGAAACACCACTAGATTGATCAGCACCAAATGGTATTTCCAATGTTGCATAATAATAATCACTCTTTTGAACAGTCGTTGTTGTTGTACTAGTTGAACGCAAATTATTATTATAAGTATAAGTCGTATTAGTTACTTTCTTATATTCAACAACAATTCTATAACCACTCATATATGTAGCATCAAATTTCTTGTTATTATCGCTAACAACATCAGCAGTAGTAAAACCATCTAAAGTATATAAATAATCAACCGCTGTATTAGAGAATGTTCTTAAAGAAGAATTTCTCTTACAATTTATTTGATTCAAATCCATTAAACAACCTACTACATTATTAACATCATAATGCATTATATAAATATGTTCTATATCAAACATTGTTCTAAGTTGATCACAAAATAATGGACTAGTTGCTGATATTTCATTAACTGTACCACTTGCATTAACTGCTTCATTAAAGTTAGAATAACACCCAAACTCAACTATATCAGGTTTAGCAGCTCCTGTTCCAGAACTATTAATAAACTTCGAATTAATATATTGTGGTAATCCATTTCTTTCCAAGTAATTT
>CAMJMP010000128.1 GCA_946407055.1 uncultured Mycoplasmatota bacterium
AAAGATAAAAACACTTTCTTTTAATTTATTCAACAAATATATTACTAGATTTTAAATAATAATTACCATCATTACCTAATCTAAATACATGTCTATAATAAACACCCTTATTAATTATTACATCATCTACTATAACAGGTATTTCCTTACCTTTATAATCAGAACAATAATCTTTTGAAAAATACTTAGTACAATCTTCTATAGAATTTAAATTAACCTTCAAATAGTATTCATATAAGTATATCTCATTATTATATTTAGTAGCTTTATTTAACACTGAAAAAGACGCTGTAGTATCATTATAACCATTTATATTACAATAATAACTACTACCATTATTACGACAATCTAAACCACGATATTGAATATCTTTATATTCAACTTTTCTATCAATATTAAACAATCTTTTCTTAATATTATCCATATTTTGATTAGGGATATATCTTACATTACACGGATGATCCGAATGAAATATAACACCTTTTGCTGGTTCACAAATAACTTTAACATTTGGCACGCCAAAATCTTTATAATCATTAGGTTCCAAATTCACCAAGATATATTTAATAATTGTTTCATCATCAATAGATTCATTATTTAAAGATGCTTTTCTTAAATCATCTTTTTGATTAACAACCTTATAAAGTTTTTGAATAGTTTCACTTTTAATATCTACTTCTATTTCATTAACTTTAAGTTGTTCTACTGGTTCATCTTTAGCATGTCCCATTAAAGAATACATTATTAGAACAACTAAAGCTATTGATACAATTGTAATAATAACCTTTTTCATAATGACCTCACTTCTAGTTTTTTGAATCTATAATAATTGTTGTCGGTCCATCATTCAGTATTTCTACTTTCATATCTGCACCAAATACCCCTCCACAAGTCTTAACTGACTTATTTAATTCTTCATTAAACTTTTCATACATCGGTAATGCTTTCTCCCCTCCTAATGCATTTATATAAGAAGGTCTATTTCCTTTTTTAGCATCACCATATAAAGTGAATTGACTAATAGATAATATTTCACCACCAACATCAATAACACTTTTATTCATTACATCATTTTCATCTTCAAAGATTCTTAAATTAACTACTTTATGTGCCATGTACTCAATATCTTTATCAGTATCATCATGTGTAAATCCTACTAAGACATTTAATCCTCTTCCAATCTTGTTAATTAGTTTACCATCAACTGTAACACTACTAGAATTTACTTTTTGCACAACACATCTCATTAATTAATCCTTCTTTCCACACTCTTAACATCAGATAAAGATTTAACATCATTAATAAAATTATTTAATTGAGTTATATCTCTTGTTTTAACAGTTAAAGCTAAAGTAGTAAAGTCATCATCTTCATAAGTATTTACTGATTCAATAAACACTTCAGCTTGACTAGCTTTCGTAATAATCTCTAATAAATTATTCTTACCTCTAATAACCTTAACTTTTATATCAGTTAAATAAGATCCATCTTTATTATCATAATTCCATTCAACATCAATTAATCTTTCAGAATCTTGTACATTAGGACAACCTTTTTTATGAATTTGAACACCATTACCTTTAGTAACAAATCCAACAATATCATCACCCTTAACTGGTCTACAACATTTAGCAATAGTTACTAAAATATCATCAGTACCAGCAACGATAACATCGCCCTTCATAGCTCTATTTGGATTAACATGACTACCAATCGCCTTACCCAAATAAACATCTACAACATTCTTCTTATCTTCAAATATCAAACTGATAATATAACCAGCAGTAAATCTTAAAGATCCAATAGACAAATAAATATCTTCTAAATCTTCTAAATGTGTATCATTACATATTTTCTTAATATTTTCATCAGTCAGAACATCACCAAAAGATAACTTTCTTCTTCTAACTTCTTTTTCTAACATTTCCTTACCAATATTAATGTAATTAATACGATCCTGCTTGCTGAAATAAGATTTAATCTTATTCTTTGCTTGACTTGTTTTAACAAAATTTAACCAAGCTTTCTTTGGATTAGGTTCTTTACTTGTATTAATCTTAATAATATCTCCATCATGTAATTCATAATCCAAAGGAACTATTTGATCATTAACAATTGCTCCAATAGTTCTATCTCCTACACCACTATGTATACGATAAGCGAAATCTATAGGAGTTGCTCCCTTAGGAAGTTCCATAACATCTCCTTTAGGAGTAAAACAATATATCATTTCATTTAATAATTCACTACTCATATTATTAGCGAACTCTAAATCACTTTCAGTACCTTGGTTAGCTTCAATAACGTTTCTAAACATCTCAAGCTTTTGTTCCATCATACCTTGAATCTTAGCAGAGCCTTTTTCTTTATAAGACCAGTGAGATGCTATACCTTTTTCAGCTATTTCATCCATTTCCCAAGTTCTTACTTGAATCTCAAATAAATGACCATCTATACCAAATACTGTTGTATGCAAACTTTGATACATATTCTCTTTTGGCATTGCAATATAATCCTTGAATCTATTTGGCATAGGACGATATTTAGAATGAATTAAACCTATAGTCAAATAACAATCTTGTTCTGTATCAACGAATACCCTTAAAGCTAAAATATCATAGATATCTTCAAATCTTTTTCCATTATCCATCTTGTTATAAAGACTATGAACAGATTTAACTCTACCCTTTATTTTAAAGTTAATACCATTCTGTGTTAATATTTCAGAAATACTATCTTTCATTTCATTTAATAGTTCATTTAATTCTTCTCTAGAACCTTCTAGTTTTTCTAAAATATCATTATATACATCAGGTTTAGTACATCTTAAACATATATCTTCTAACTCACTCTTAACACTATTAATACCTAATCTATGTGCAATAGGTATTAATACATTAGTAGTTTCTATTGCTTTAGCTTTTCTCTCCTCTGGAGGTAAAGCATAAATAGTTCTCATATTATGAAGTCTATCAGCTAATTTAATAAATAACACTCTAACATCTTCAGATAAACCTACTAATACTTTTCTTAAATAAGCAGCAGAGCTATCTTGATTATCTTTTAATTCTAATCTATTAATTTTACTTATACTATAAACAATTCTATATACAGCTTCCCCAAATTTTTCTTCTATCTCCTCAAACGTTGCATCTGAATGATTAACTGTTTCATGAATAAGTGCAGCTGCAATAGTAATATAATCACAATTTAAATCTAGTAATATATTTGCTACTTCTAAAGGATGTGAAATATAATCATCACCATTTAATCTCTTTTTTCCTTTATGTTTTTCTTTAGCAAATTCATAAGCTTTATTAATTAAATCTAATTCATCTTGTGATTTGAAAACTTTAACTAATTTTTTATACAATTGATCATAAGTAATAGGATCAACATGTTGTTGGTTCATAAAAAAACCTCCCTATTCATTATTCTTTAATTTTGGTAATTCAATAGTATCTTCATCTTTCTTGTAATATAAATGATACATCGATAATAACTTACTATTATCAGTATTTAATATATCATCTACTATATCAGCTAAGGTTAGATCTCTTTGCTTTTGCCATTTATTCTTAGAAATAACCAGCCATATATCTTTTTCACTAATATACTT
>CAMJMP010000129.1 GCA_946407055.1 uncultured Mycoplasmatota bacterium
GATTCTCTTAGTTTAACTGTATCGCTTTGTAAGGCTTTCTTAACTAAGTGACGAGAGTTTTTACTCTTTGAAGCAACGGTAAGAGCTACTGGATTACCATTAGCCATATCGATAGCAAATGATCCACCAGAGATGATACAAATTTTTCTTGTTTGTAGTTTCTCTCTAGCAATGTTGCTTAAGAACTCACAACTATTGTTTTCAATTCCTTTTGATGCAATACATACTACTTGATTTGGTTTTAAGTATGGTTTAATAGCGTCACAGATACCACCTACGAAGTGAGCTGTACTCATGATGAAGATGATATCTCTTCCAACTACCGCTTCTTCATAGGTGTTTGTTAGTTTAATATCTGGTGGACACTCAATACCTGGTAGGATTCCTTTTATGCATCCATCTTTCTCGTATTGTTTTAATTTTTCTTCTGATTCTGTCCACATTATGATGTCTTTATTATTTTTATGAAGCATCATGGCCATTGCTACACCATAAGCTCCTGTTCCGATTAATGATACTTTCATTATTTTTCACCTTTCATTTCTCTATGTAGTTTATTTAAATTTTCTTCATATTTATTATTTTTCATTTGATAATATTTTTTGTTTTTTATATTGTCTGGTAGATATTGTTGTTTAACCCATGAGTTAGGGTAGTTATGCGGATATTTGTAATCTGGTGCATTTGTTTTGATATGAGCTGGTAAATTACCAGTATTACCATTTTCAATATCTTCTAAAGCAGCATCGATTGCACATATAGCACTATTACTTTTTGGACTTAAAGCCATTTCTGTAACGATGGCTCCAAGTGGGATTCTAGCTTCTGGTAGACCAACTAATTCAGAAGCATGAATTGCTGCCATTAGTTTTGGCCCAATACCAGGATTAGCTAGACCAATGTCTTCATAAGCGATTACAGATAATCTTCTATAGATACTATCAAGATCTCCTTCTTCGATAAGTCTTGCTAAGTAGTGTAGGGAAGCATCAACATCACTTCCTCTAATTGATTTTTGAAGTCCTGATAAGACATCGTAATGCCCATCTTCGTTAGCGTCGCTAAAGAAGATTGCTTTTGCGTTTATTTTAGATATTTCATCTTTAGTTATCTTTTTATCAGATGAACCATAATAAGCTACTTCTAATAAGTTAATAGCATTTCTTAAATCTCCTGAAGATAATTTAGCAATGACATTAATTGCTTCATCATCTATTTTAATACCTTTTAGATGTTTAGAAGCTTTTTTTATGCCTTCTTTTATATCATCGATAGTTAATTCTTTTAATTCGAAGATCTGACATCTACTTCTAATAGCTGGATTAATCTTATGATAAGGATTTGAAGTAGTCATACCAATAAGAATTATTAAACCATTTTCAATATATGGTAATAATAAATCTTGCTTATCTTTGTTTAGGCGATGTATTTCGTCCATGATAACAATCATTTCACCATACATCTTGGCTTCTTCAATAACGATATCAAAATCTTGCTTATTATTAATAGTAGCATTCAACATACGATAAGGTTTATTGGTTTGATTACAAATTGCTTGGGCGATTGATGTCTTACCAATTCCTGGTTTACCATATAGAATCATACTTACTAAGTGATTGTTTTCAACTAAATTTCTGATGATCATATTTTTACCAACTAAATGTTGTTGGCCAATAATTTCATCAAGGTTTTGTGGTCTTAATTTATCTGCTAAAATTTCCATATGACAATCACCATATTAATTATAGCAAAGTTAGAGAATAGATAACAAGTTATAGTTTATTAAATATTATTATATGAGTTTACTTTTTAAGAAAAATAAACTATAATTTTAGTATATGGTGATTATATGATAGAGGAGTATGTACCGAGTGAATATGTAAGTAAATATTTAGATTATTTAAAGTATGAAAGAAAACTTAGTGATAATACTTTAGCTAGTTATAGTAATGATTTAAAAGATTTAGATATTTATTTTAATGGAAAACTTCTTAATAATTCATATAAAGATATGACCAAGTATTTTGATAATATTAATAATATTGGTTCTAGGTCATTAGCTCATCATATAACTGTTGTTAATTCCTTTTATAATTTTTTAGTAAGAGAAAAAGTAATTGATAACAATCCTTGTTTAAATATTTTATTACCGAAGTTACCACAGAAGTTACCTAATTATTTAACTGAAGAAGAAATTAATAAATTGTTAGATATTAATTTAGTAACTCCTTATGATTATCGTAATAAAGCAATGTTAGAATTGTTATATGCAACTGGTTTAAGAATCAGTGAATTAGTTAATCTAAAGATAACTGATATTGATTTACATAATTGCTTTGTAAGAGTATTTGGTAAAGGTAAAAAAGAAAGAATTGTACCAATTGGTGATGTAGCAATAAAGTATTTAAATATTTATATAGGTAGTTATAGAGATAAGATATTAAAAGATAAGATATCTGATTATCTATTTATTAGTAATAGTTTAAAGAATATTAGTAGACAAGGATTCTTTAAAATATTAAAAAATGAATGTAAAAGATGTGGAATAGATAAAAATGTTTCACCACATGTCTTGAGACACTCGTTTGCTACACATATGCTAAGTCATGGAGCAGATTTAAGGGTTATACAAGAATTATTAGGACATGAAGATATTTCTACGACTCAGATATATGCTCATTTAGTAAATGAAAAACTGAAACAAGATTATCAGTATCATCCAAGGAATAGGAGAGGGAGATAGATTATGAATAACGGAATTCAAGGTTATAATGTACAAGAAGAACAACCAAAAGATTATAAGAAACTTAAAACAATAATTATTGCTGCAGTATTTGTTGTAATAATTATTTTAGGAATTTTCTGGTTTAAGAGTTTTTATAAAAATAATATGGTTAAGTATAAGGAGAAAGTAGGGGAGAGCTTAAAGGCTTACTACATCTCTGGTGATACTAAGGATTTAAAACCGATCACTGATTATTTTTCAGAATATGAAGATAATGTAAAAATAAAAGAAGATATTCAAAGTTATTGTTATGATGAAATAACTAAATGGCAAAATTATATTGCTGAAAAATATGTATGTGATTTACAAAATCTTAATTCATGTGAATTACAATTAAATGAATATAATGAATTATTAACTAAGATTGAAAGATTATATAGTTTTAAAGAAGTTCAAGGTTATAAGATTATAACTAATCAAGGTCATGCTTCTATTGTTGAGGAATTAAATAAGAAGATTGCTTATAATGAAGATATCGTTTCTAATTTCAATGCTGTTTCTCAAAAGAACGAAGATGAAATAAGAGTTGCTAAATGTGCTGCTACTAACGATTGTACTAATTGTCGTGGCGGAGCTGCATGTACTTGTGTATATGTAGAAAATGGCGTACGTGAAGAAGTTATTTGTAGAAATAAACCTGATACTGCAAGATAGTAATTAGAAGAGAGTAGAACACTCTTTTCTTTTATTCTATTAACGGTTAACATAATATATATTATACGAAGTTGGATTTATAAAGAAACGAGCCCATA
>CAMJMP010000130.1 GCA_946407055.1 uncultured Mycoplasmatota bacterium
ACTACTTCAGATATATTAGTAATCTTTCTCTTACCATCACGCATTCTACTCATATGAACTACTATATCTATTGCATTATCAATATACTCTCTAATAGCTTGTACAGGTGCTTGAGCACTATCCATTAAAACCATTGTTTCTAATCTTCTTAAAGCATCTTTAGAACTATTAGCATGTAATGTTGTTAATGAACCATCTTGCCCAGTATTCATTGCTTGTAACAAGTCA
Organism: uncultured Mycoplasmatota bacterium; assembly: GCA_946407055.1. Lineage (GTDB taxonomy): Bacteria > Bacillota_I > Bacilli_A > RF39 > UBA660 > Coprovivens. The sequence continues at coordinate 229 of CAMJMP010000130.1, forward strand.
AAAGCTTCAACACCTCTAACTTCACCAATAATAATTCTATCTGGTCTCATTCTTAAACTATTTCTTACTAAATCTCTAATAGTTATTTCACCTAAACCATCATAATTAGATACTTTAGTTTCTAAACTAACTACATTATCTTGTTTTAAATTTAATTCTAAGGCATCCTCTATTGAAATAATTCTTTCATCATTATCAATAAAACTACTTAATATATTTAATAAAGTTGTTTTACCACTACCAGTATTACCACTAACTATAATATTTAGTTTTGCTTTAACACAAGCTTCTAAGAATCTTGCCATATATGGAGTTAATGTACCATTACCTACTAATGTATCCATATCTTCTACATTAGTTCTAAACTTTCTTATAGTTATAACTGGACTCTTTGAAAGAGGTGGTATAACTGCATTGATTCTACTCCCATCAACAAGTCTTGCATCAACCATTGGATTATTAACATCAATTGATTTACCACTTTCACTTAATAATCTTTCAATCGTTCTTACTATATGTTCATCATTAATAAATGATACAGAATCATCTCTTTGAATCTTACCATCTAACTCAATAAATATCTCTTTAGGATTATTAACCATAATCTCACTGATATTATTATCTTTTAATAATTCAGTTAAAGGACCAAATCCATTAACTTCATTGTCTACTAAGTTAAATAAATAATTTCTTTCTTGGCTACTTATGTCATAACCGCGACACATTTCATTTATTTCATCATTAATTACATCACTAGATATACTTTGCTTAAATAAACCCTTATTAGATAAACTCTCTAAGATTCTTATTCTAAAACTATCTAATAATTCTTTATCTTTAAATACATCATAATCACTACTTGGAGAATATTGACTTTTAACTTCTACATTAAATGCTTCAATTAACTTACTCATTTCTTATCCCCTCCTAGTAAATCTGTAGCTATTACCAAGAATGTTTGATAATCCTTACTCATAACACTACTAAACTTCTTATCTAAAGAAATAATAATTCCATCCATAATATACTTTTCCATGTCTTTTAAGAACATATCTACAGATAAAGTATAATCAATATTAGTCTTTAAAATATGTTTAATATCATACAAACTAAAATATGATTTAAAAGGATCTCTACTATTATTCAATAATACTTTATAATTAGTTATTTCTAAGTCTTTAAATATAGCAATTAAAGATCTTAAACTCTTTAAATCTAATGGATCATTAGTAGTCATAAATAATACTTCTGATACATTTTCTAAAATAAATAAGTTTATATCGTTTAAGGCATGATTTGTATCAATTAACACAATATCATAGTATCCTTCAGCAATCTTTATAATATCTGGTATTGTTCTAACATCTAACTTACCAGCATCTCTAGGATCCTTTGGTGCAGGTAGTACATCAATATAATCATCTACACTAACAACATAATCCTTAATAACTGTGAATCTATTATTTAATACATCTTCTGCTAAATCATAAACAGATTTTTTAAATTTCTTATTAACGTATGTAGCAATAGAACCACTATATAAATCAAAATCTATAATTAAAACTTTCTTATCTAAGTGTTCACAAACTCCAGCTAAATTAAGTATATTAACGCTTTTACCAACCCCACCTTTAGCTGAAAACATGCATAAACTTTTACCTTTATTTAATGACATAATATCACATCCACATACTTTTCTATTCTCTAATTATTATAACATTTAATTAGCACAAAAAAAAGAATAACTTAGTTATTCTTATTTTCTTTTTAAGATATCTCTAGCAGCTACTAAACCAGTTGCAGCAGCAGTAACAATATTACCTGCTTTACCAGCTCCATCACCTACAAAATAGATATTATCATCATTCAATTTGAAGTTATTATCTGTTTCAATTTCATTACTAAAGAACTTAATTTCTGGTCCATATAATAAAGTATCATCATTAGCAACACCAGGAATTATCTTATTTAATGTTTCTAATCCTTCTAAGATATTAGTAATTAATCTATGTGGCATTACTAAAGCTAAATCTCCAGCAACACAATCTTTTAGTGTTGGTTCAATAAATCCTTTATTAATTCTATGCCATTCACTTCTACGACCTTGTTTTAAATCTTTTAAACTTTGAATAATTGGTTTACCATCACCCATTACATTTGCAATTCGAGCAATACTTTCACCATATAATCTTGTATTAGTTACAGGTTGAGTTAAATTAACCTTTGAAATAAATGCAAAGTTAGTATTATTACTCTTTATATCCTTTAAAGCATGACCATTAACACAAATGAATCCGTAATAATTTTCTTTAGCTACAAATCCTCCTGGATTAGTACAGAATGTTCTAATTTCATCACCATAAGTATCAGTCTTAATGAAAATAGTTGGGTCATAAATAACATTTGTTATTTCTTCCATGATCTCTTTTCTAACTTCTACTCTAACACCAATCTCAATACTTTGAGATAAGTATGGTATTTGATATTTATCTGCTAATTCTTGAATCCACTTAGCTCCAGTTCTACCTGGTGCTACAATTACATTCTTACTTGTAATAGTAATATCTTTATTTCCTTTTTTATATGTAATTTCATGTTTATCTTTATTAATAGTTTTAATATCTGTAACATCTGCTCTATCTAATAAAGTAACTCCCTTTTTAGTTAGATAATCACAAATACCTTCTATATATTCTGGTAGATGATCACTTCCAAGATGTTTTTGTTTAATAACTAATAATCTTGCTCCAGCTATAGCAACTTGTTTCTTGATTTCATTTGCTTCATCCATATTAGATGGATATACTTCAGCATCCATTTTAAACTTAGTGAATATTTCTTCAGTTTCATCAATCAACTTATTAGCTTCACTTTCAAGCATATACTTAGTTAAATCACTTTTACCTAGCTTAGGAATAAAGTTTAATTTACCATCAGAGAATGTACCTGCTCCACCATAACCTGCTAATACTGCGCAAGGATTACAATTTTGACAAGGTATACCTTTCTTATTCATAGGACATACTCTATTCTTAACACATGATCCTTTTTCTAAAATAGCAACCTTTAATTTTTTATTCTTTGTAATTAACTCATAAGCAGCAAATAAACCGGCTGGACCAGCTCCTACTATTACTACATCATAATCCATATTACATCTACCTTCCCATAAAATTTTATCATAATTTACTATAATATAAAATATTATTAACCCTTTTTCTTCTATTTATAAACTTAATAGAATAAGGTAGTATCAACATATTAATAGCACATAACCCCATAATTAAAT
>CAMJMP010000131.1 GCA_946407055.1 uncultured Mycoplasmatota bacterium
GCAAATGTTTCACCATGTAATTGACCACTACCAGTGATATAAGCCATTTTATTAAATAAATCTTTAGACCAATCTATTTTACCTTTAATTTTATCCATATCTAAAGTAGTTACTTTAAACATTTGGTTAGATCCTTCACAATCAGCAGTAGTTAAAAGTGGTGTATGAACATAAACATAGTTATTACTTTGGAAATATTCATGAATAGCTTGAGCAGCTACACTTCTAATCTTAAATACTGCTTGGAAAAGATTTGTACGAGGTCTTAAGTAAGCTTGTTCTCTTAAGAATTCTCTTGTATGTCTCTTTGGTTGAATAGGATAATCAGCAGGACAATCACCTAATAATTTAATACTTTCAGCTTTTAATTCAAAATCTTGATTTCCTTCACTTTCTACTATTTCACCACTAACTTCTAATGCACAACCAACTAATAGCTTTTGAATATCATCAAAGTTATCTAACTTATTATCATAAACTACTTGTAAGTGCTCAAAACAAGTACCATCACTAAAATCTATAAAACCAAATTCTTTTTGTTTACGATGATTTCTAATCCAACCACAAATAGTAACCTTTTTACCTTTATAGTCTTCTTTAAATAAATCTATTACATCCATAAAACTCACCCTATCTTAAATTTAAATCTAAGAAGTCATCTATTTCTGCTTCTTTAACCATAGTTACTTCTTTAGTAGCATTATCTTTAACTTGGATTTCTCCTCCAACTAAATCTTCATTATTTAAAATAATTAAAAATTTTGCACCTAATCTGTCTGCTTGCTTAAATTGACCTTTTAAACTACGTCCAGTTAGTTCAGTTTCAACTCTAAATCCATTTAATCTTAGATCTTGAGTTAAAGCCATAGCATATTCTTTTTCAGTATCATTAACATATAATACAAAAGCATCTAACTGCGTATTTATAGGTAATTGTATTTCTTCTTTATCTAAAGCTAATACTAATCTACCTAAGCCACAAGCAAATCCAATACCAGGAGTTTCTGGTCCACCTAAATTACTTACTAATGTATCATATCTACCACCAGCAGCAATTACGTTATTAGCACCAAAATCCTTAACTGTAGCTTCTATTTCAAATACAGTATGACAATAATAATCTAATCCTCTAACAATCTTAGGATCTACTTCATATTCAATATCTAATACATCTAAATAATTTTGTACATCTTCAAATCTATTCTTAGAAGCTTCATTTAAATAATCTAACATTACTGGAGCATTCTTTAATAATTCATTATCAGCATCAACTTTGCAATCTAATATTCTTAAAGGATTCTTTTCTAATCTTTCTCTACAATCTTCACATAATTCATCAATATGTGGTTTAAAGTAATCAATTAATACTTCTCTATATTTATTTCTAGATTCAATATCACCTAAAGAATTAATTTTTACTTTAACTCCTTTTAATCCTAACATCTTAAAAATATTAACAGCAACACTAATAACTTCTGCATCCATTGCTGGATCATCACTACCTAATACTTCAACACCAAATTGAGTTAACTCTCTATCTCTACCTGCTTGAGGTCTTTCATAACGATACATAGTACCATTGTAATAAAGCTTAACTGGTTGAATAGGATCTCCATACATTTTATTTTCTATATAACTTCTAACAACACCAGCAGTTCCTTCTGGTCTTAAAGTCATATTTCTTTCTCCACGATCGACAAAATCATATGTTTCCTTAGTTACGATATCAGTTGTATCTCCAACACCTCTATGGAATAATTCACTACTCTCAAAAATAGGTGTTCTAATATAACCATAGTTATATCTTTCCATCACTTCATCGACAACTCTAGAAATATATTGCCATTTTTTTACTTGTTCCCCATATAAGTCATATGTTCCTTTTGGTTTACTTATCATTTTATTCTTCCTCCTTAATAAAAAAGGTACCTAATAAATGTAAGGACGAATATTTCCGCGGTGCCACCTTACTTTACCTAGGTACTCTCTAATTCTTATTTTATCGCTTTAATGCGTTCTTAATATAGTGAAAGGTGTTTTTCATATATCATCCAATGAAGCATTCTCAGCTCGTCTTTAGCTTCTCTCTGTAAAATTCATAATATATTACTCGTCTTTCTTAAGAAATCTTAAAGGTATTTTACTATTAATTTTACATTAAGTCAACAACAACTAGCCCCAAGGAGCAGTATTAATTGATACTGTATGATAATCATCATTTATACTACGTCCTTCATAAACTTTTATCCTTAAATAACCATTACTAGCTAGGTCCATTTCAAACGCAGGATGTGTTAATTTATCATATTCCATTTCTGTAAAATTAAGTTGTACTGGATATGTACCAGATTTTACTTTTTCTTCACCACTATAATCGATGAAATGAAGTCTCTTATCTGTTCTATCTAAGTACATAATCCAACCTTTTGTTTCATATATACTAGATATATTATCCTTAGTTAATAAACCTTCTCCATCAATATTATATATCTTAAAGTTAATAAATTTATCTTCTCCAACTGTTTTATTAACTCCAGTTTTAACATAGAAGTTCATGTTATTATTTTCCCATACATCATATATAACTTCATCAAAGTCATCAGAAACTTTTGTCTTCTTTTCAAGATTATATACATACCATCTATTATCTTTCATCATAATATAGTATCCAGTATCTTGATCACGTGTAATAGAATCATATTCAAAAGGTAATACTTGAGATATTTCCCCTTCTTTACTCAAATTAATAATTCCCCATTTTTTAGATTCTTCATCTTTAACAATGGCATCACCATTATCACCGATACGAGCTTTATCAAATTTATCAAAATGATCATATTTGATATCAGCATATCTAGCAACTAATTTGTTCTTCTCTAAATCAACAATATAAATAGTTCTTACATATTGCTTACTACCATATTCAACACTTTGTTCATAAGAATCATCTACAAATCCAAAGCGATCAGCATATGAATAAATTACAGGTTGCGATTCAAGTCTTGTTAATGGTTCAGCATTTTCAATATTATAAATATCATAACCACTATATGCTTTAACACATCCAGTAGCTGTACTTACACATTTATATGTACCTATTAAATCCCAACCAGCATAGAAATAAACTAAGCCCTTATATTTATCATGATGATATGAATTTTCTGGTACATTATAACCGCTTTCTAATATAGGTAATCCATTTTCTTGAACTTGAGCTTTTTGCATAGGTTTCCAAAAAGGAACAAACTCTTCAGTTTTAATAGATACTCTATCATAAATACGATAAGTATAACCAATACCTAAATATTGAGTAACAGTACCATCTGCATATTTAGTCTTCAAAGGAAGCATTAAAATAGGTTTTTCACTCTTAGTGTATAAAAGATAATTAACCCCAAAAACAACTCCCCAAATGATTAAAAAAATTAAAACTCCTAATTCTATTTTTTTCTTCATATCCATCTTTAAAGGACTTTTATACAAATTGTCATTGTTATTATCATCATTATT
>CAMJMP010000132.1 GCA_946407055.1 uncultured Mycoplasmatota bacterium
GTAATTAGCTAATAAACCCAATTATTCCTAATTACTGGTGTTACATCACTGATTCAGTTGGATGGCCACATGCTCAGATTGATAATCTGTGTGGAGCGTGATGATCTTCTTGCTTATAGGACCGTGTCAATAACCTGTCGCCATTTATCCTATAAACTCATATCACTACTGGGCGATACTTTCCACATTACTAGTACCTAACACACATACTAGTAATTCAATATATGGGTGTCCTCTATCCGTTTTAAGCCAAGTTTATACCTACTCCCGCAGTATTTCGTGCTTCGGTCTTGTGGCGCGTTTCAAGTCTGCATATAACGAACATAATTATTTTAAAATAATTTGTTGAGTTAAGCAAAATAAAACCGCTTAATCTTCTAAGCGGTTAATATTTTTGTAATATTTGTTATTCTTTAGCCTCTTTTTTCAAATTATTAAGTACGAAGCTAATGATTAACCAGAGGAATAATCCTGCTCCTAATGTGGCAAGTGAAATCCAACCATCTTTAGCATCAAAACTTAAGAAACCTTCGCCTTTAATAGAGCTAGCAATGCAGTCGATTAACCACATTAACGCGCTAGCACCATAAATAATAGTAAGAACATCTAAGTGTAATGCTTTTCTGTCTCTAAAGAAGAACCACAATACTGCAGCGATTAATGCTAAGCCTAAAGCGGTTAAGAAATACATTACTTTGCCCCTTCTTTTTTAGCTTCAGGAAGAGCCTTTCTTCTTTTAAATTTGATATAGTCGCTAACAAGAACACCAATACCCCAAACAGCAATTAAAATGCCAAGCATTGCAACACCTATGGTGCCCATTTCTTTAAGCATATCTATTGTTCCACCTTCACCAATAGCGGTGAAAAATGGTGGGAATGGAACGATTTCTCCGTGAATGATATGTTCAATTGCTAAAATAAAACTTCCAGCAAATAACATTAATTCTAAATAAGCAAGTTTCTTGCTCCATTTGGTATCAGAACCAAATTTTTCAATTTTAGGTGCGATTCCTGCATTAGCTTTTTTCTTTTCTGAATGTTTAACAGCGTGACGAGCAATAGCAACTCCTACACCAGCGGCTGCACTTACAACAAAACATGCCATAATTAATAATCTCCTTGTTAACTAATAGTTATTCTATATAATTTACCTATCTAATTCAAAACTTTTATATGTAAAGTTGAGAGAATACTTCTCCAACGGGTTTATTGATTTCTAATACATTACCAAAATGGATATCTAATTTATCTTTGTTGATAACCACAATATTGGTGCCGCCATAATATCTAATTAATCCACTAGCAGGATAAACACTTAAAGATGTACCAGCCACAATTAATAGGTCAGCGTGCTCTAAAGCGTTCACACTAGCTTCCAAAACAAATTGGTCTAGTGGTTCTTCATATAAAACGACTTCAGGTTTGATTATTCCCCCACACTTAGGGCATCTAGGAACTCCTATAGAGTTCTCTACAATTGATAAATCAAATTTCTCTCCACAATCCATACAAATATTGCGGTGGATGGAGCCGTGCAATTCTAAAACGTTTTTTGAACCCGCTAATTGATGTAGGCCATCAATATTTTGAGTTATAACAACTAGATTCTTTTTCTTTTCTAGATTTGCTAAAAATTTATGAGCAGCATTAGGCTTAGCAGATTTATTGATCATAAATTCTTTATAGAATTGATAAAAAGTATCTGTATGATTCATAAAATATGTGTGGGAGAGCATCTCTTCATATGGTCGGCCATATTTAGAGTGTAGTTGATATAGCCCGTCTTTACTTCTAAAATCTTTAATCCCACTTTCAGTAGATACACCTGCTCCACCAAAAAAGACAATATTTTTAGAAGTATCTATTAAATGTTGTAGCCTAGAAATTTCTATATCCATATCTATAATTATTTTATACCTATAAAGATTATTATGTATAATAATTGTTATATGTATTTTGATCCTCAGACCACTAAATATCCATATCCAGAATTTACTGATGAACATTATGTTAATGTAATTGAAAAAACCCATCATGTAGTTGATGAAAATTATCCATATATTGATAATAGTAAATCTTTTAGATTTAAAAGGTTTTGGGTTCGCTTTTTATTAAATATTATTGTTTTTCCAGTTGCTAAAATCTGGTACGGGTTAATAGTAAAAGGGAAAAAGAATCTTAAAAACCATAAAGATATTATTAAAAATGGAGTGATTAGTGTTTCTAATCATATTGCCTTTTGGGACTATATTTTTTTAATGCGGACAATTAACCACATTCGACCAAATGTTTTAGTGTGGGCTCCAAACATTAACGGCCCTTCTGGTGGGGTGATGAAATTAGTAGGCGGGATACCAATACCAGAGAATAATTTAAAAGCGACGATGAAATATTATTCTGCGATTGATAAATTAGTTAATGTAGATCACGGATGGCTACATATTTATCCTGAAGGGAGTATGTGGGAATATTACGCTCCAATTAGACCATTTAAAAGAGGAAGTAGTTTCTTTGCTATTCAATTTAATAAACCAATTATCCCTATTGCTTATTCATATAGAAAGCCATCATGGTTTAGAAAAAAGATTTTAAAACAAATTGCCACAATTACTATTAATGTTGGAGATCCAATTTTCCCTAATAATAACATCATTGATAAAAACGAAAGAGAATTAGATTTAACTACTAGAGTTCATAAAAAAGTCTGTGAATTAGCGGGAATAGAAAACAATGTATACCCAAGCATTTTTAATCACTCCAAAAGAGTGGATTATTATCCTATTAAGAACAAATAAACTTGTAAATAATTAAATTATTTTTATAATAATTAACTTATATGGAAGAAAAGAAAGAAAAACCTGTACTTAGTTTCTTAATGAAAACCCTTAACGGAATGGCCTATGGTTTATTTGCTACTTTAATCGTAGGAACAATATTCGCTACGATTGGTAAGTTATTTGGTTATGGAGCCGAAACAAGTAAGTTCTGTGCTTTTATGCTCCATATGTTTAACGGACACACCACTGAAAGTGGTAGCTGGCTTGGCATTGCTACTATCTTACAATATATGACTGGCGCCGGAATTGGCGTTGGTATTGCTTTAGCCTTAAAATTTGACGCTCTTAAAACTATAGTTTTAGCAGCAGTCGGAGAAATAGCGGCCTGTACTTCTTTAGGAACTTCGTTTATCACAAGTCCAGGAAGTATTGATCACTTAGCTTTTAAATTCCAAGTTGGTGACCCTTTAACAATTTATTTAGTTTGTATTGGTGTTGCTTTAGCAATGAAATATGTCATTAGAAAGAAAACACCTATTGATATTATTATTATTCCGCTTTTTGGAGTAGCCGCTGGAACTTTATTATCTTTAGGAATTAGATACCCTGCCATTAGTGTGACTTATGCTGTACAGTGGTTAGTTGGTACAAGTACCAAAGCTGTTCCATTTGTTGCTGGAATGGTGGTAGCGGTACTTCCTCTGGAATTATTGTTGATGAACTTCCATCCG
>CAMJMP010000133.1 GCA_946407055.1 uncultured Mycoplasmatota bacterium
TAGGATAAAAATAGAGAATTTTTTGACATGTTTTAAATAATCAATATTCGAGATAATGGTATTGAACAAAGGCCGATGTTCAGTAATTTGAAAGGAGATTAAAAACATGGAAGACTATATTGTAATTTATGCAGTAGTACCAAAACACATTTATGAAACAAAATTATTAACACCAGAAGAAAAATTGATTGCTGAACGTATTATATACTTATGCAAAAAGGAAGGATATTGTTGGATAACAAATAAGAGATTATCTGAAATGTATAGTATAACAATAGAAACAGCTTCAAGACATATTAAGAAATTAGAAAAGATAGGATTAATTAAATGTATTTATGATCATAATGATAAAAATACTAGAAGGGTTATTCAATTAGTTGATAACATATGGGATAAATGGTCAATAAGAGATAAATCAAATAATCAAGAAGATATTGATTATTCAATTAAACATAATAATAAATATAATAATAGAAATAAATATAAATATAATAGTGATAAAGTTGATAAATCACCAGTTCCTTGGTGGCTTAATGAAGATATTAAATCTGAACCTGCTACTCCAGAAGAACAAGCAGAAATGGAAAGAATGATAAGAGAAATTACTGGAGAGGATAGTGATTCAGATGAATGATAAGTTAGTTTATACAGTTCATGAAGTATCTTCTATATTACACTCAAGTCCAAATTATATTTATGAATTAATTAGAAAAGGTTATTTACCAGCTATTAAATTAGGAAGTTTAAAAGTATTAAAATCTTCACTAGAAAGATTTTTAATTCAAAATGAGGGAAAAGATTTATCTAATTTATCTGATATTAAAAAGATTGTAATTGAGGTAGAAGTAAGTGAGTAAAATTAATATCAGAAAAAGAGGAAACTTCTATGAATATAGAATTGAAATAGCTAAGGTAGATAATAAAAGACAATGGTTAAGTAAATCAGGATTTAGAACTAAAGCAGAAGCTTTAGAATCTGGATCACTAGCATATACTGAATATTTAAATGCAGGTATTCCATTTAAACAATGTGATTTATCTTATTCAGATTATCTTGATTATTGGTTAGAAAATTATTGTATGAATAATTTAAAATATAATACTATTCAAACATATAAAATAATTATTAATAAGTATCTAAAAAAGAATATAGGAAAATATAAACTATCAACAATAACAAGTGTTGCTTTAAATTCATTTATAACTGATTTAGTTAATGAATATAATCATTCTAAAACATATTATAAGAATATATTAAAAGTCATTAAAGGTTCATTTAGAGATGCATGCAATTTATATGGATTTATAAAATATAATCCAGCTCTTACATTAAGACTACCTAAAATAGAAGAAGAACTTAATAATAAAAGACATTATTATACAAATGAAGAAATAGATAAAATAATAGATAGATTTAAGGACAATGCTACTTTTGTAGCATCGTTCTTAACATCATGTTATACAGGAATGAGAACTGGAGAAGTATTTGCTCTTACTTGGGAAGATATAGATTTAGAAAATGGAATAATAAATATAAGACATAACTTATATGATAAACCTAAAGATAGTTTAGGAAGATGGTATTTAGGTACAACTAAAACTATATCTGGAACAAGACAAATTTATATTGGAAATACATTAATAACAACATTAAAAAACTATAAAGAAAGACAAGAATATCTTAAAGAAGTATTTGGTAAAGATTATAAATATTATCACTTAGAAACAATAACAAATGATAATGGAAAAGTTGTTGATAAAAGAATAGTTATTAACAAAGATAATGAAGAAAAATTAAATCTAGTATTTACTAATGATGATGGATCATTCTCTGGAACTGATGTTCCTAAATATCCATTTAAAATAATACATAATGAATTAGGAATAGAAAAATGTAGATTCTATGATTTAAGAGGAACATATGCAACTAAAGTATTAAATAATGGAACTAAGATTAATGATGTAGCTAATTTGTTAGGACATAGAAATGTAGAAACAACAGAAAACTATTACATTACAAGTTTAGAGGATAATAGAAAGAGTGCTGTAGAATTATTTGATAAAAATAATAAATCTAATGTTATAGAAAATGTAATTAAATTTCAAATACAAGAAGGTAAATTAGTATGAATTATGCAATATTTAGAAGTGAACCTATTTATACTTTAAATGATTTAGCACAAATTGGATCACATAATAAAAGAGAGAAAAAAGCATATCAATCTAATCCTGATATAGACTTATCTAAAACAAAAGATAATGTAGAACTTGTTCCACTTAATATGAAATATGTTAAAGGCTTTTATGAAATAACTAAAGACTATAAAAAAGAACATGAAGAAAGAATGAAAACTGAAAGAGATGATAGAAAAAGAACATTTAGACAAATGGTAGATAAATCAAAAAGTGTAGTTGCAGATGAATTAGTATTCACTGCAACACACACATTCTTTAATGAAATGAGTAAAGAAGAAATTAAAAATTGGGCTGATAGATGTATGGAATTTGTACATTTTGGATTAGGATATGAAGATAATCAAATATTACATGCAACATTACATATGGATGAAAAAACACCTCATATTCATTGTGTAGTAGTTCCACTAGTTAAGAAATTAGATAAAAGAACTAATACAGAAAGATACACAATATCTAAAAAACAATTTATACATGATAAAGAACACTTGAGTGAGTTACAAGATGAATATTGTGAATATCTAAATATGTGTGGTTTTGCTTTAGAAAGAGGAACTAAACATAGTGATAGAGAGCATATTAATATTAAAGAGTTTAAGAAACTAACTAAATCATTAACTAATGAACTAGATCTAAAAGATGATAAGTTATCAAAATCAATTAATGAATTAGAAGAAAAAATGAAATCAAATAAGACTATTATGTTTGATAAAGAATCTGTTAAAGTTAAGAAAGAAACTTTTGATAGTATGAATAAAGTAGTAGAAGAAGCAAAGAAAGTTAAAGATTTAAAACCTAAACTAAATAATGCTTATAAGAACCTTAAAGAGGTAACAAATGATTATTCAAAAATACATCAACAAAATATGAAACTAGAAGATGAAAATAGAAATTTAAAATATGAAAATACTAATTTAAGATATAAAGCATTTACTTTATCTAATACAATTGATACATTAAAAAATGTTATCAATAAAATGGCTAATTTTGTATATCATTTAGTAGCTGATGGATTAATACCTAGACATAAAGAAGATGAATTTAATGATGAATTTGAAGAGTTTATTAGTGGTAAAAAGAAGAATAAGGACAAAGACGACAGTCTTGTTCTTTAGACTATCTTTCTGACAAGATAGTAACACACTATGATATTGGCAGAGCCAATAACAATGTGTGCCAAGGATAAACCCTTTGGAATCCCATTAAGCACCAATACTACAAACTAACGTAAGTAGTAAAGGTGCCTTTTTTATTTCAACATTTAGTTTCATAAAAAAGAAAAA
>CAMJMP010000134.1 GCA_946407055.1 uncultured Mycoplasmatota bacterium
TTAGCTTTCTTAGCATCCTTAACACCCATATATAATACAACAATAAATAAAACTATTAAAAAAGCAATTGCTCCAATTAATAAAGTCGTAAAATGACTATTACTATAAATTTGATCTATAATATTTAAAATCATTTACAACACCTCTTTATTCTATATATAGAATACCAAAAATATCAATATTATTCAACAAAAAAAGACTTATTGTTACATAAGTCTTACATGTATTTTTTCATTTGAGCCATTACTTGTCTTACTTGTTTTTGACTAGGCTTTCTTCCCATTCCACTCATCATTGCTTCAATCATTTTTTCATTGATTGGTGGATTTTCTTTTAATTGTTTAGTAAATATTCCTTTTGTTACAAAGAAACTTATAACAGCTCCAACTACCATACCTAGTAAGATATATAAAATATCTACTACAAAGTTTGCAGCTAATAACATAATATCACTCCTCTAATGCTTAATATTCTATCATTTATTATGTTTATAGACAAGATATTATTCGTGAACAATCTCCTCTATTCTCTTCAAAATAGATTCATAATCAAATCCCATTTTTTCAAGAACTTCATCTTTAGTTCCACTATATCCAAAATCATTAACTCCAATAGTATATTCTGGTTTAGTAAATCTATACCAAGGCATTGTACTACCTGATTCTAAAGTAATAACTTTTACTCCATCAGGAATTATCTCTTTTCTATAAGCTTCTGTTTGTTCTAAGAACAACTTCATTGAAGGCATAGAAACAATCCTTAAATCAATACCTTTTTGTTTCAATTCTTCACTTATTAATAATGCTGTAGTTACTTCTAAACCAGTAGCAACTACTACTGCATCTATCTTTTCTTTTTCTTTTCTAATTACATAAGCACCCTTCATAGTATTTTCACCACTAGTACCTGATAAGATATGTGCTTCGTCTTTAGATAATACTATCGCAGCAGGTCTCTTATTATTAATTATATAATCCCAACAACCCACTACTTCATTAATATCACAAGGTCTAAAATCCACTAATCTAGGAATTGATCTTATCATTGCTAATTGTTCTATTGGTTGATGTGTTGGTCCATCTTGACCAATACCAATTGAATCATGTGTTAACACATAAGTAACTGGTAATTCCATCATTGCACTCATTCTCATGGCTGGTTTTAAATAATCAGAGAATACCAAGAATGTACTTCCATAAACTCTCAAACCACTTAATGCCATACCATTTAGTATTGCACCCATAGCATGTTCTCTTACACCAAAGTACATATTCTTTCCAGCTGGATACTTCTTACTCATTTCTATTTCTTTATACAAGTTTGTATGACAAGAAGAACTTAAATCGGCACTACCACCTAAGAAGAACTTAGTTCTATCACTAATAATATTCATTAGCTTAGAATTAGATTCTCTTAATTCTTCCATATAATCATTTTGAATCTTAAAACTTTTTGAAGTAAATGTCATACCTATATCTTGTTTTTCAATAAAATTAATTAATTTTGTAACTTCAGCATTAGCATCTTTTTTAATATTTTTAAAATACCTTTGCCATTCATTATATGGTGTATTAATTCTATTAGCTATAGATAATCTTAAATACTTAACTGCGTTTTCAGTTATCTCCATATGATTAGTAGTTATATTTAATTTTTTCTTTAATTGAGCAATATCATCTCTAGTTAATGGTTTACCATGAACTATATGATTACCTTCGTTGATACTACCTCTACCTAATACAGTCTTTACTTCTATTAAAGTAGGTTTCTTATTATATTTAGCTCTAACAATAGCTTTATCTATTTCTCTAGTGTCATTACCTTCTTGAACATAATCAACTTCCCAACCCATAGCGATATATTTTTTAATAATATCATCATTTGTACTAGATAGTTTTAAATCTCCATCTAAAGTAACATCATTAGAATCATATAAAACTATTAATCTATCTAATCCTAAATTACCTGCTACTGCTGCTGCTTCTAAAGCAACACCTTCCATTAAGTCTCCTTCAGAAGCCAAACAATAAACATAATAATCTACTACCTTTTGTTTAGGAATCTTCTCTTCAAATAATGCTGCTAAATATCTTTCAGCAATTGCCATACCTACAGCATTAGCAAACCCTTGACCTAATGGACCAGTTGAAACTTCAACACCAGGTGTAACTCCATACTCTGGATGTCCAGGTGTCTTAGAACCCAATCTTCTAAAATTTACTAAATCATCAATAGATATATCATAACCAGCCATAAACAATGTTGCATATAACAAAGCAGAACCATGACCACATGACATAACAAATCTATCTCTATTAATCCATTTAGGATCTACTGGATTAACTTTTAAATGATTAGCATAGATAGAATAAATAATAGGTGCTGCACCCAAACAAATACCTGGATGTCCACTATTAGCTTGACTAATCATATCTATACTTAAAGTTCTTAAACTATTAAGAGAATGAACTAAATCAGGGTTCATAAACTCACTTCCTTATTACTCAAAATAAGACACATAGTGCCTTATTTGAATTCTAAATCTACTTCTTTTAAAACATATCTAAATACATTCTCGCCATCAACTATTAAGAATATACATTTTTGATTCTTAACAATTTCATTATATAAAATTGGTTTCTTCAATGTATCTTGTGCATCTAATAATTCACTAAAACTATAACAGTCAATAATGTTTTGTCCTTCTACTACTGGGAACTCTTTAACATTAACTATTCTTTGATCAAATTCTTTTAATAAACCATCTCTTAGTAGCACATATTTACTCTTCTTAGGAATAGTTTTAAATATGAATGATACAAAGTAAATAAATGATACCACACCAAGAACAAACATTACTAAACCAGCATATAATAATTTTTCATTAGTTGGTTCACCAATTACAACTCTTTCAAAACGATCATCATCATTGTAATTTGTTGTTCTAATTTGAATTTGATTATTATCAGAAGTTAATGGTAATTCCATTTGAACAACACTATCTTTAACTACCACATCACTGAATCTATTATAATCAACAATTGAATTAACATCTAAAGTTACAAGTAACTTAGCTTTACCACTAACACCATTAGTAGTTAAGTAATTATTAACTTTAGCAACAAAATCTTTATAGTTAATCTTAACTGGTAAATTTAAATTAAATTTATTTGATTTTCTTAAATTAATCTTTTTCTTATCTATTATTTGTGTAGATTGAACTGGTGCAATTAAGTCCCCATTATCACCATAGATATATAGATCTGCTACTACATCATATTCATAGATAATATCTGCTAAATCAGAAAAATAAATATTATATTTGAAATTAGCTTCAACACTTTCAATATTATCTCTAATATATGTCATTCCAGGGTCTAATTCACCATTTGGAACATAATCATTTGGTGTTACCTTTACTATATAATCAGAAGCATTTCCATTTTCATTAAATCCTAATTTTCTAACGCCAAA
>CAMJMP010000135.1 GCA_946407055.1 uncultured Mycoplasmatota bacterium
AATTTAGTTTATTTTAGTATTATGTAATAATTTAATAAAATAAAATAATCTATTTATTATTTGTTCATTTAATAAAATAAAATTAAATCTTATTACTTATTTTTTCACTCTCGAATTAGAACTTAAAGAACGCATTCCACTTGACATATTCATTCTACCTCTGCTCATATAACCAAGACCAATAGTTTTCTTATAAGTATCAGGAGTTTTTCTTCTATCTTCTTCTTCTTCGACTTTCTCGCTAACATCAATCGGAAGTAATTTAGCAAAGAATCCGCAAACTAAAGTCATTGAACTAATCAAGAGACAATAGAAGTGTTGACTAAGAGATAAAGGATGAGTTCTAACAGCTCTTCCACCGAAGGTTACTAAGATAATTTGACCAACGACAATAATTCCTTGGATTAAAAGATATAACCAATTTCCTAAGATACCTTCGAAGACGTTGAATTCATCTTTTTGTAATTTTCTGGCATTGATTGAATTGAATACTTGCATGAAAACAAAGATATTAAAGAATATAGTGAAATGATATCCGTTAGTATTATTCCACATGAAATGTTCTAATTCTCTATCAGATGGAACACCAAAGAGATAATCACCATAGAATATTATTATAGTAAGAACAATAATTTGGAATACAGATTGCGAGATAATATTCAAGATCATCATTGGTGTTAATATAGAAGCATCACGTGAGTATGGTTTTCTATCAAGTAAAGCATCAGTGGGATCTTCAGTAGCTAAGGCTAATGAGGCGAAAGAGTCCATGATAAGATTAACCCATAACATTTGAATAGCATTCAAAGGTGAATCTTTGAGTATTATACCTCCAAGGAAAGTCATGAAAACAGCAACGACGTTAGTAGTAAGTTGGAATTGGACGAATTTTCTAATACAATCATAGATATTTCTTCCATATTTACAAGCAGTTACAATAGAACTAAATGAATCATCGAGTAATACTACATCTGCGGCGTCTTTGGCAATATCAGTTCCTCTTATACCCATAGCGAATCCGACATGTGCTTGACGAAGAGCGGGGGCATCATTAGTACCATCTCCTGTTACAGCGACAATGTTACCTAATTCTTTAAGACCAAAGACAAGAATGAATTTATCTTCGGGTGAGGCTCTTGCAATGACCATTAATCTTTGCACTGTGTGTTTAAATGCTTCTTTATTATTAAGTTTGATTTCCAAATTACCATCTTTTCCTTGAGTTTTTGTTATACCACCGCAAATAACACGGAATACTTCTCCTTCGAGTGCAATAGGATTCTCTCCATTAATGATTCCTTTTTGACTTTCTTCTAAGTTATCTTGGACGACTTTTCTATAATGAGCAGCGATATTTTTGCATTCAGCTGCTTGATGAGGTTCGATAATTCCAACATCTTTTGATATGGCAATTGCAGTATTGATATTATCACCTGTAACCATACGAACAGTAATACCAGCATGATGACATTTATTTATAGCATCAGGAACATCTTCTCTATTATTATCTCTGATTCCGATCATGAAAGCGAAGCAAAGACCTTCGGCTAATTCATTGAAGAATTTAAAGTCATCTTCGGGATTGGCTTCTCGAGCTTTGGTTATTTCTTCTTCGGTTAATTTCTTGTAACCGAAAATGAGTGTTCTCATGGAATCTTCTGCATATAAGGCTTGTTGATTGGTTAAATCTTGAGCATGTTCTTCGAAGTTTTCTTCTTGGCCGCCTTTTGTTCTGTAATATTTAAAGAAAGGACTGACTCTTTCTGGGGCACCTTTAGCATATAAAATATAACCATTTTCTTCTTGGTATATGTTCATCATATATTTATATTCTGATTTAAATGGAAGAACATATTTACCTTTTCTATCTCCTTCTAAAGGATATTGATTTTCTTTTAAATAAGTATATAAAGCTTTTTCGGTCATATCACCATTGAGTACTTTTTCTCCTTTTTCATTTGTTGTTTCAACGCAAGTGATATTTTTATAAATGCAATTCCATATTAAGGTTCTTAAATTTTCATCTTGGACTTTGGCTCTATTTAATCTAATATCTTCATCCTCAATGAAGAATGCAGCGATTCTCATCACACCTAAAGTAAGAGTACCAGTCTTATCAGTACAGACATTGTTTACATTACCCATAGCTTCAGATTTATCCAAGTGTTTAACTAAGTTATGTTCTTTCTTCATTTTATCTACGGAGAAAGCAAACGCGATTGTAACAGCCATAGGAAGTCCTTCAGGAATGGCGACGACTATGACAGTAACTGCTATAATGAAAGCATTGACTAAGATATCGAGAATATATGCATCTAATATCCTACCGCCATTAATTACATGAATTATGGATTCTTTTAAGAAAAGAGTAAAACCAATGAGCATAGAGAAAATATAACCTAAATTACCGACCAAATTTGCCAAGTCATTTAATTGCTTTTTTAATGGGGTTAAATCCGTATCGTCTTCTTCTTCTCCATCTTCACCTCCTTCTTTTTTTTTACCTGCGGAATTAATTAATTGTTTATTTTGACCTTCGAAAGTCTTGTCACCAACAGCAGCAACAACCATGTTACCGTATCCATCGACTACTTGTGAACCAGAGAAGACAAAAGGACATGAATATTTTTGACCTTTGATTTCGAAGTTGTTCACTTTCCACATGACGTCTGATTCACCAGTTACGGGGGATTCATCCATACCAACTTTAGCATCACCGAAGACGAATCCGTCTACGTTAATTATATCACCAATACGTAATTTGATTATATCACCGACGAGTATATCTTCTATAGAAATTTCTTTTTCGATACCGTCTCGGATTACTAAGACTTTCTTGAGTTTGTTTTCTCTTGATAATCTCAAGAACTGTTCTTGTTTTTGGTAGTTCATATAAGAACTGATTGTGACTACTAAAAATACAGCGAAGAAAATAGCAGTTCCTTCGATCCAACCTGTTTTAATACCATCTTTAGCAATACCAATGGCTAAAGAAATGATTGAGGCGACTAATAAAACACGAAGCATGAAATCATCGAAGCATTCTAAAATAAGTTCAAGGATTGTTTTCGCTTTTTCAGGAGGGAGATGGTTGTTTCCCCATTTTTTTTCTCTCCATTCTAAGTCTTCTTTATTTGATGAACTGAGACCATTTTTAAAATCAGTCTTGAAAAGTTGACCAACGTATTCAACACTTTTTAAGTGTTGTTCAAAGAATTTTTGGGAAGGATGTTCACCTGTGTTGTATTCGTTGTTGAATATTTTTGACATATCTATATTTTCTTCGTCGTTGCCTTCTTGGAAGTCCTTAACGAGAAGCTTTTCATTTAAATCATTACTAATTTCCTGCATATTTTAAATTATAAATATTTTTTGGTTAAAGCAATAATTTAATTCATACAAGATCATTAATTAATATATTTTTATTTATTTATTTATTTTTTATTAAAAAAAAATGAAATTTTATTTATAT
>CAMJMP010000136.1 GCA_946407055.1 uncultured Mycoplasmatota bacterium
TTAAACTTAATCCTAATAATTTTTCTTCATATAATGAAACCATATGAAGTCCTAATACATAGATTATTAATTCTGGATCAATAGCTAATAATGATATTAATAATGCAGCAAAGTATAATCTAAATAATCCATATTTACCACTTAGTAATTTAACTACTGGATTAAATGCCCATCCATATACATAACTAATCATGAAGATAATATGTAATAAACCATACATAATAGCTACTCTAGATATTCTCTTCATACCATAACCAAAGTCATGTAAGAAATATTTTGTTCTCTTACTCATAGCACTAATAATTAGAGTAAATATTATCATTATTCCAGATAATGTAATATAAGTCCAATTACCAAATGCTTCAACATCACCTAAAATGTGATATAAAACATCAGCTTTCGCTTTAAAGTTAACTAGTGCATCATTAAATACACTTACATTAAAGCTTTCCTTCCAATTAATGAATGACATTAGTGCAAGAACAGCAAAGATACCTAATACAATAGCCATTGGCCATGCTTTAGTTCTCATATATGGCTTAAGATCAGATTCATCTAATTCTTCAATATTAAATAAATCATATTTAGTAGAATCAACTAGTTTAGTTTGTTTTCTAATATGTAACCAAGTAAATAAGTTAAATAATACATAAGATGCTATAAAGAATACAATCTTATATAATATTCCACTATTAACTTCTAGTCCTACTGAAACCATTAATCTAGCCATTCCATTAGTTCCTAATAATGCTCCTGTTGATCCGATAAACATACCACCAAAAGCAGCTAATATACTTGTAATTCTATCTCTACCAGCTCTTAAATAAACTGTAATAATAAATGGTATAAAAGCTAATAATACTAACATTTGATCACAGAATGCAGTATATAAACCCATTACTAATGTTAATACTAATGTTGATATTATCTCTTTACCTCTTACAAAATTGGCAACTTTATCAACCATCTTACGATAAGCTTTAGTTCTATGTAATACACCATAACAACCACCTATCGCAAAAATATAGAAAATTTCATTTAATCTATAGTAGAAACTATAGAATGCCATTGTAAAGAAATCCATTATTCCAGCTCTTGTAGTTTCATTAGCAATTGTACAAACATCACTACATGTAACATTTGGATAAATCCAAGTAAATGCTAAAGCAACTAAAGCTATAATAATTACTAAGTAAAATTTACCATATCTTTTTTTCATCCTCATACCTCCCTATAAAAATTATAGCACAATATCAAATTAAAGTGTCCTAAAAACCTAATAAAAAAAGACTTTTTCAAGTCTTTTTATTTATCAAACATTACTACTCCACATTGAGTTGGATGATCATGATATAAAACATCTTTTTTCTTTGATCTATTCCAAATAGTTAAATATGCAACTAGCAAGTCTCCACCAGCACACATAATTTGAAAAGAACCGCTTATCAGCAAAGTCAAAGATCCAAATACTATACCTAAAATTGAAACACACACACCTAATACAAAGAATGGCATTAATAAACCAATCAAATATTGATGCTTTCTTAATAAAGCATTACATACACAATAAGGAGTTAACATTTCCTTAATAAAACCAAATTCTATTTCTTTAGAAGGATTTTTTACAGATGGTAAATAACCCAAACCATGTAATCCTTCATGAACAATTGTTGAAACTATAAGGTTCAAAAGAAAAATTATACCTGTCACAATTCCATTACCAATAGTAAACTTATTACCAACAAAATAATAAATTAAAAAGAATATTAGAATAAAAGGTAGTCCATCAAAGAAAGCATACACATTAGCTTTAACCAAACTAACAGTTATTTCGTGTTTTTCATAACCTTTCTCTAGCATTTCTTTTTCTATTTCGTTATACTTAGCTAATCTCTTTTTTTCTGCTTTAGAAAGTTTTCTGTTTTTTTCATCAAAATTTAATTCTTCTTTATCCACCACTATCACCTATTTTAATTCTAACATAAAAAAAGACTAATATTAGTCTTTTTTTCTTTCCTTCATTGTAGGGAATAAAATTACATCTCTAATAGATTCTTGTTCAGTAAATAACATAACCAATCTATCAATACCATAACCTATTCCACCAGCTGGTGGCATACCATATTCTAATGCTTCAATGAAATCCATATCTATATCATTAGCTTCTTCATTACCCATGTCTTTTTCTTTTAATTGAGCCTCGAATCTTTCTAATTGATCAATCGGATCATTTAACTCAGTATAAGCATTTGCACATTCATGACCTGAAATAAATAATTCAAATCTTTGAGTAAATCTTCCATCTTCAGGATCTTTCTTAGTTAATGGAGAAATCTCAATTGGATGTCCATATAAGAATGTTGGTTCAATTAAAGTTTCTTCAACATACTTCTCAAAGAATTTATGTACTATATGTCCAAATTGTTTTTCATGTTCTTCTAATTCAATACCATGTTCTTCAGCTAATTTTAAACATTCATCTAACTTCTTAATCTTCTTAAAGTCAATTCCTGTCTTTTCTTTAATAGCATCAGTCATAGAAACTCTCTTCCATTCACCAGCTAAGTCAATATCATGACCTAAGTAATGGAATGTAGTCTTACCACATATTTCATTAGCAATTGTTTTATACATTCTTTCAGTTAAATCCATCATACCCTCTAAATCAGAATATGCTTGGTAAACTTCCATCATTGTAAATTCTGGGTTATGTTGTGGATCCATACCTTCATTTCTGAAAGTTCTTCCTATTTCATAAACTCTTTCAATTCCACCAACCATCAATCTCTTTAGATTTAATTCTAAAGCGATTCTTAAATACATATCTAAATCTTGTGTATTATGATGAGTAATAAATGGTCGTGCTGAAGCACCAGTTAATAATGTAGTTAAAATAGGAGTTTCAACTTCAACAAATCCTTGATCATCCAAGAACTTTTGGATACATCTAATGATTCTAGGTCTCATTAAAGCTGCTTTTCTAGAATCTTCATTCATTATTAAATCAACATAACGTCTTCTATATCTTTCTTCTATATCAGTTAAACCATGGAATTTTTCTGGTAATGGTCTTAATGCTTTAACTAAATGAGTATATTCCATACATTTAATAGTTACTTCACCAGTTTGAGTCTTCATAACTTTACCATAAACACCAACTATATCTCCGATATCAGCTGATTTAAATAAAGTATATGCATCCTCTCCAATATCATTAATTGAAATATAGATTTGAATCTTACCAGTCTTATCTTGAATAGTAAAGAATGATGCTTTACCCATCTTTCTAATAAACATAATACGACCAGCTACTTTAACTAAATCTTCTCTCTTTTCAAATTCATCATGATCAACATCTTTAAACTTCTCTTTAATATCCAAAGCATAATCCGTTCTATCATATCTTTGACCAAAAGGATCTATGCCTAAATTTCT
>CAMJMP010000137.1 GCA_946407055.1 uncultured Mycoplasmatota bacterium
TGTCTCCATCAACAATTAATAATCAAACTTAATGAATAAATTATAAAACTATTTAATTCTTTTGTAAAGTTTTATTTCTTTATCATCTTTTTCAATTCTTTTTTAACTTTTTTATAGTCATTCATATTATATCTATAAGAAGTTCCACCTAATCTAAACTTCCTATCTTTACTAGAGTAACTCATTACCATAATATTGTTATCAGCATCCCCAAATCCCAAATCAATAAATTTAAATCTATCAGTAAAATTAGTGAATTGCTTTAGCATTATTTCTACTTCTTTAGTATATGTAACTAAATCCAAATAGACATATATTCTATAACCAGAATGTTTAGTATTAAATTCATCTAAATGTTTCTTTATTACTAACATCTTATTACCATTAACAAAATCAGATTTAACATAAACTAAACCTCTACTATTAAGTTTATTAACATATGTACTCAATTTAAACTTTTCTTCATTAATAATACTTTCTTCGTTACCTAGTTTTAAACCTTTTAATATTTTATTAATTAAACCCTCTTCATTATATTCAATTTCTTCTATATCATAAAAATCAAATTCAATATGATGATAAATATAATATTGTATGAATCTTAATAATATCATCCATACAACAGCTATCCAGAATAAGACTGACCAACTAGCTAAATCTTTATAACTACCATATATTGCAATAAATAAAATAACTATTAATAATAATATATAAAAAACTTTAAATAAAATATCTAACTTTTGTCTTCTGTTCTTCATTTTATCAAACCTCATTACTATTATAATAAAAATCCAAAAAAAAATCACTATATTAGTGACTTCTTTTTCTTCCTCTTGTAACAACTTCTTTTGGAGCATATTTTTGACCAATAGCAACTAAGGCATTATAGTTATTAGGTCTAGTTAATATTCTTAATAAATCTACAAACTTAAGATCTTTTAATCCAAATTGTCTACAAAATTGTGTTTTAGTATATCTTGATGCATTATAGGCATCTAATAAACTAGATAATTCTTGGTATTTTTGTGTAGATAAATCCCAATACTTATCACAGTTTTCTAATATATATACTTTTAAACTTTTTTCACCTGTATTTTTCATTTAAAAGTCCCCCTTTTTATCCTTTTGACTGAAAAAATTATACTATTATAGTGAAAAATTGTAAAATTTTACTCTAAATTATTTTGGATATGTTGCTTTAAAGTAGTCTTTCTTCTTGTTGAATAATCATTATTAACAGCCATTATAAAGCTCTCTGGTTCACCTATCATAACTAAACTTTTCTTAGCTCTAGATACTCCAGTATATATTAATTTGTTATATAACATCTTGTAATAAGCTTTAGATATTGGCATTATTACATGACTAAACTCTGAACCTTGACTCTTATGAATCGTAATTGCATAAGCATGTTTTATATTTATTAAATCTTCTCTTTCATATAATACTTCAGTTCCATCAAAATCAATCAATAAAACATCTTTCTTCTTAGGTTCCATAACTGTATTAATTCTTCTTACATAACCTATATCACCATTAAACACATTATTATCTGGATCATTTACTAATTGTAATACTTTATCATTAACTCTATATATTACATCGCCATACTTAATCTCTTTCTTCTTACTACTTTTAGGATTAAATATATCTTGTAATAATACATTTAAGTTATCTATACCATTCTCTCCTCTATACATAGGAGCCAATACTTGAATATCTTCTTCAGTTAAACCTTTTTCTTTACTTAACAAACATATTCTTCTTATCATTTCTTTTATTAAATTAGTATTAGTTTCTAAGAAATTATAATCATCTCTTTGTACCATAAAGTTTTCATCTATTTCATGATCTTTTATTTCTTTAGCTAATATTGGTATATAAGAATTCTCACTCTGACGATAAATATGTTCTAAAGGTGTATAAACAAAAGCATCACTTTCTATTAAATCATTTAATATTAAACCAGGTCCTACAGAAGGTAACTGATTATTATCACCTACTAATACTAATTTAATATTATGTGTTATACCTTTTAATAAACTATCAAATAAATATGTATCTATCATACTAGTTTCATCAACTATAACTAACTTATGATAGTTCTTATTAAACTCATTTATTTGAAATTCATTCTTTTCTTTATTCCATTTTAAATATCTATGTATTGTCATTGCTGGTAATCCAGTTGTATCACTAATCTTTTTAGCTGCTCTACCAGTTGGTGCTAAAAGAGCTATTTCATTTAAAATATCTTTATAATTTAAGTTATGTAATCTTATATATAATCTTACTATTGCATCAATAATAGTCGTCTTACCTGTACCAGGTCCACCAGTAATAATACTTACTCTATTAACTAAAGCATTCTTAATAGCTTTCTTTTGATCAGTGTTATATTTAACTCCTGTTTCATTTTCTATATTAATAATTAAATCATCAAACTTACTTACTTTATCAATACTCATACTATTAATCATACATAAATTATCTGCTATATCTTTTTCATAGAAATAATATTCTGCTAAATAGTATCTATCTCCTTCAATGATAATGTCTCCATTAACATTTAATTCTTCAAGATAAACATCTAATTCATCACTCTCAATATATATTCTAAAATCTTCTCTTATAGCATTAAATATTTCTTCACGATAAAAATAAGTATCGCCATTCTTCATTCCTAATCTTTTAAAAGATTCTATTAAACAAGCCATAACTCTTTCTTTTGCATCACTTGCTTTTAGATTAAGAAATACTGTATCTAATTTATTAAAATCTATTATATCTATCAAACTATATATATTAGTATTAACTACATCTAAAGAGTATTCACCATGTCTATTTAAAATAGATAGTGCTTCATTAATAGTAAAACCTATTCTCTTTAATTCAATAATTATTTCATCAGTACTTTGATATTTAACAATTGAATTATATATTCTTCTTGCTTTAACTTCACTAATACCAGGTACCTTAACCAAGTTCATATAATCTTCTTTTATTTTATTAATAGCATCATCACCTAAAGTATCTACTATTTGAATAGCTGTCTTCTCTCCACATCCTTTTACTAAAGAACTAGATAAGAAATCTATTACCGCATCTCTTCCTTTAGGTTCTTCTCTTTCATAAGATACTACCTGATATTGCATACCATATCTATTATTATTTATATAACTACCATATAGTTTATAGTAGTCTTCTCCATTTATATCTGCAAAATAACCAGTAAAAGTAATCGTCTTATTAACATAGTCTTTCATTTCTTCATCGTCAGTTTCTTTCACCCTAAAAAGACCTACTTTATATCCATTATCACTTTCAAAAATCATCTGTTTAAATTTTCCTCTGATATAATTCATTGACGGTCACCATATTAAGTTTATCATAACCAAAATAAAAAAGCGAAAGTTTTTTCGCTTTT
>CAMJMP010000138.1 GCA_946407055.1 uncultured Mycoplasmatota bacterium
TTAAAACAAAATGAAAATAAAATAAAAGGTTTAATTATAACTCACGGTCACGAAGACCATATTGGTGGTATTTCATTCTTAATACAAAATGTTAATATACCAGTAATATACGGAGCTAAAACTTCTATTGATTTGATTAAAAACAAATTAGAAGATCGTTCAATAAACTATGATAATTTAGAAACAATAAATGAAGAATCTATAATTACATCAAAGCATTTTAAAATTGAATTTATTACAACTACGCACTCTATTCCAGATAGTTATGCTATAGTTCTTCACACTCCAAACGGTACAATCGTATCAACAGGAGACTTTAAATTCGACTTAACTCCTATCGGACCAATCGCCGACTTACATAAGATGGCTAAGATTGGTTCTGAAGGTGTAAGACTTTTAATGAGTGATAGTACAAATGCTTTATCTGAAGGATTCTCTAAATCAGAAAGTACTGTCGATGATGCCTTAAGTGATATTGTTAATGGTTACAATGGTCGTATCATCATCGCTACATTCGCTTCTAACATTTATCGTGTTAAGCATATTGTTGAAACATGTAAAAAGAACAATCGTAAAATAATTATCTTTGGTCGTTCAATGGAATCAGCTACTAACATAGCTTTAAATAATGGAATCTTAGATGATAAAGATATCTTTATTGATTCTAATCAAGCTAAATCATTAAAGAAAAATGAAATATGTATTTTATGTACAGGTTCTCAAGGAGAACCACTTGCTGCTCTATCAAGAATAGCTAATGGTACACACAAACAAATTTCTTTATTACCAGATGATTTAGTTGTCTTCTCATCTAATCCTATTCCAGGTAATGCTGCAAGTATTAATAGAATTATTAATAAATTATATTTAAAAGGTGTTAGAGTTGTTACTAATTCTGAATTTAGTGACATCCATACCTCTGGACACGCTAAAAAAGAAGAATTAAAACTAATGTTAAGACTTATTAAACCAGAATTCTTCATGCCAATGCATGGTGAATACCGTATGTTAAAAGCTCATACTGAAATAGCAGAAAGTTGTGGTATTCCTGAAGATCATACATTCATCATGGAAAATGGTGATTCATTAATTCTAGATGATAATGGTGTACATAGAGGTCAATCAGTTCAATCTGGTGATGTCTATGTTGATGGTTCACGTATTGGTGAAGTTGGTTCAGTAGTTATTAAAGATCGTAAGTTAATGAGCCGTGATGGTATCTTAATTACAATCCTTAATGTTAATCCATTAACAAGAAAACTATTAATCAAACCAAATGTTACAACTAGAGGTTTTGTTCTTGTTAACGAAAACGCCGAATTAATTAATCAAATAGAAGAAAAGATTACTGAAATAGTTAATAAGACACTAGAAAGTGGTCCTTATAGTTATACTGATTTACGTAATCAAATTATTTTAGAATTACATCCATTCATAAATAGTTTAACTGGACGTAGACCAATCATCTTACCAGTTATCATGGAAGTAAGAATGTAAAAAAAGAACTCGTATTTGAGTTCTTTTTTATTACAACAAATCATTTATTTCTTTATTCTCTAATTCACTTATCTTAATAATCTCATGATTATTAATTGCTTCATTAATTAATGTTTCAAAATCAAATGCTTGTTCATATTCCCTAGCTAATGTTACTTCCGGATTAATAACTGGATGTTCTGGAACAAATATTGTACAACAATCTTCATAAGGTAGAATGCTTGTCTCATAAGTATCTATCTTTTCCGCTATATCAATTATTTCTAATTTATCAAAACAAGCTAGTGGTCTAATAACTGGAATCTTAACTACTTCATTAATAGTTGCCATACTAGTTAATGTTTGACTCGCAACTTGACCAATACTTTCACCATTAACTATGATCTTACAATTATTATTTCTACATATTCTTTCACTAATTCTATACATCATTCTTCTCATAATAGTTATTAAATATTCATGAGGGCAATTTTTATAAATACTTTCTTGAATATCAGTAAACTTAATAACATGTAACTTAATATCGTTGTTATAAACAGCTAACTTCTTAGCTAGTTCAATAACTTTATTCTTAGCTTCTAAAGAAGTGTGAGGAGGACTTTCAAAATAAACACATTCTAACTTAACTCCTCTTTTAATTGCCATATAACCAGCAACAGGCGAATCAATTCCACCACTAAGCATTAATAAACCTTTACCAGCTACACCAACTGGATATCCACCCAAACCCATTTCACTATTGAAATAGATATATACAGCATCTAATCTTATTTCTATATTAACTAATAATTCTGGATTATGAACATCTACTTTAATTCCTTCAATATTCTTAAGTAGTACGCCACCCATCTTACGACTAAATTCCATACTATCTATTGGATAATTCTTATCACTTCTTTTAGTAACTACTTTAAATGTTTTAAACTCTTTGCCTTTAACTAACTTTAAAACACTCTTACCTATTTCATCTATATCTTTATTATAAACTTTATAAGCTACATCAAATTCATGAATACCAAATACATGTTTTAATCTATCACTAACTTCATCAAAGTTATCTTCTTCAAGATTAATAAACATTCTACCTTTATCAAATCTAATATTAACATTCATATCTTTTAAAGCATAAGACACATTATCTTTTAATTGTTTTAAAAATAAACCAATATTAGATTTCTTTGTTGATAATTCACCATATTTAATTAGTATCATCTTTTCCATGGAAACCCCTCCACAACAAGAATAAGTATATCAAAATATCAAAAAAAAACAACTATTGTTGTTCTCTTTTCCATGTTAAAGTAATTGTATCTTCCCCTGCTGGAGTTTCTTCTTTTTTTCTCTCTTTTTCATAAGCACAAGCTTTATTTAGATATTCGAATACATCTCCATCAGTTATTTTCTTAAATTCATATTTATAAACAGATTTATTTAATGCGGCTCTAATATAATCAGGTTCAATATTTGCTTTCCTTAGAGCAACAGCAACCTTTTGATCTATTTGTGCATAAGCCATTATTATTCTTGTTTTTAATGACATAGGTACTACTGAATAATCTTCTCTATTAATATATAATGTTGGTCTTCCATAACCTAAAAAAGCAAACATAATATATTCAGAGAAATGTTCATTAGTAGCTAGATTATCACTTGGTTTTTTAAGAACAGGATCGATGATTGTAACTCCTTCTTTAGGATCTATAAAGAAGTTAGTTGGTTTAGGATCAATTGTAATCCCAAACTCTTCTAATTTAAGACAATCTTGAACAAACTTATCATAATGTTCTTGATCCATATTAGCTCTCGATTCAATTAGTGATACATAATTATGCAATGCAACTAAATAAGTAGCAGATTTAATATTTATATCAAAATCTTTACTTGAATTAA
>CAMJMP010000139.1 GCA_946407055.1 uncultured Mycoplasmatota bacterium
ATCTATAAATTAGTACGTAGAAGAAAAATAAAAATGCCAGTAGTTAATCTAATCTATAATATCGTTATGAACGACAAAGATCCTCACCTACTAGCAGATTTCTTAATAAGTAAAAAATAAGACAAATCAATGATTTGTCTTTTTTTATTCTTCTTCTTTTTCTTCTTCCTTAGATATTTCTAGGAAATTATCTACGACTTGTTTAATTTGTTCTTGTTCTTCTTCATTTTGAGCATTACTCAACAAAAAGTCTAAATATGTTGTTTTTTCACAAAACGTTAAATCAGGATTAGTGAGCGTACTTTTCTTCATTACTTCATCAATATTCTTTAACTCTTTTTCTTCTAATTCTTTGTTTTCTTCTTCCATCCTAATCACCTTTCTTCAAAACATCATTAATAACGTAACCAGCCATATAATAACCAGCTACATTAGGTACCAAACTAGTTGATCCAACTGGATTACTAACTCTAACAGGTATCTCTTTACTATATACTACATTAACTCTTTTATTAATGTGGTTATCTTTTAATAATTTTCTCATC
Organism: uncultured Mycoplasmatota bacterium; assembly: GCA_946407055.1. Classification (GTDB taxonomy): domain Bacteria; phylum Bacillota_I; class Bacilli_A; order RF39; family UBA660; genus Coprovivens. Next base: position 546 of record CAMJMP010000139.1, read on the forward strand.
TTTTTAGCTAATGGATCACCAGAAGTTTTCCATATATTAGCTATTTCCAACTGAGTAGGATCTAATCTATTACCAGTACCCATTGCACTAATAATATTTATATTATTACTTAAACACTCTTTTATCAATAATAACTTTGTATTTACTGTATCACAACAATCTAATACATAGTCATATTTACTTATTTCTAATTCCTTAAAATTAGACTCATCTAGAAACATTTCCCTAGAATCAACAATTATATCGTTATTTATAGATTTAGCTCTTAAAAGGGCTTCATTTGCTTTAAAATGGCCTATATTACTTAAATTAGATAAAACTTGACGATTTAGATTAGAAATATCAAATTTATCATTATCAATTACCGTAATATGTTGAACTCCCATTCTAACTAAGGCTTCAAAAGCACTTCCACCTACTCCACCTAAACCAACAATTAAAATATTTAAATTCTTTATTTTATTTAATTGTTCTAGTGAAATAACTCTCAGAATTCTTTCATCCATAAACAACACCAATTAAATTATAGCACAAAACATAAAAAAACCTAAGACATACTCACTCGTGATATAAAAACCTGCTCTACACAGGTGGGCATCACATAACTGATTTCAGGATCCCTACAATTCATCTCATTGAGATTCTCTTTCGAGCAAGGTCTTCAACACCACCAGTTAATTAGATTCCCTTATAATCACTTACTCGGTTTTTATTGATAAGTGAGCAACTATCTTAGGTAATTTAATTATAACATAAAAAGACAAATAGTTAAATACTATTTGTCAATTGGTTGTCTATTAAGTTAATGTCCCAGAAGTTGAAGTGTTGCCACCTAATCCAACTAAAGCAGGATTAACAGGTTGTCCTCCGCCATTACCTGTAGGAGTTGGAACTCCAAATGCTGGTTTAGGTGCTGCAGCTACAGCTGCTGGTTGGCCACCTGCTTGAGCATTACCACTAGGAGCAGTAGTACTTTCTGCAGTAGCAATATTAGTACCTTGTACCATCCAACATCTATTAACATCACAAGAGTTACTGTTAGGAGCTGGATTAGGCATTTCCATCTTAATTACCATTGGTAATTTAAATGCTCCACCGAATCCTACACAGTTTCCTGGTTGTAATACTTTTTGTTTTTCAATAACATCTGCTGAGATATTAGGTAACATCGTTCTAATATATTCAATATCCTTAGGGTGTGTCATCTTAAATATTAAGAAATTACTACATTGAGCAATAACTGTTTCACTTATTTCTACTGGTCTTTGTGAAATAATATTTAATAGAACACCATACTTACGACCTTCCTTAGCGATACGGTCGAAAATGTTATAACCAATTAAGAATACGTCAGCATCTTTTTGAACATATCTATGTGCTTCTTCTAAGAATAGATGGAAAGGAATTTGAGCTCTTTGTTTTCTTGTCTTACAGAAATCAAAGAAAATTCTTGCCATGATCTTAACGATAATCTTAGCTTGAGTATCATCGATATCTTCTAAGTTAATATTGATAACTTGTGCTTTTTTATTACCTACAGCAACAAGTGAAGCAATATAACTTTCTGTAGAAATATATGTACTAACTTTATAAATATCATTAATTCTACTATTCATGATAGCATTTAATCTAACTTTTAATAACATAGAGTCATCATATAATTGTTGGTTATCTTGGAAACCTTCACTAATTAATGTGAACTCTAATGCGTTAGCAAAGTCTTTCATACTATAGAATGCATTAGCAGGTTCTTCAGTCATCTCTAAGTCTTCATCAACATGTTTTAAGATATATTCAGTAATCAATACTGATTCACCAAAGTTACCATTACTATCGATTTCAAAACATTCAGATAAACTTCTTGTATAACCTAAACCTTGAATTGTACTATCGAAGTTAAAGTCATTAGTATGACAAACTTCCAATACTTTAAATATTTCATTCTTCTTATTAGCAGTAATTTGATTACTATATAAAATAGCAATTAATGCTTTAGCTATTAAGTGGTTTTTATATCTTTCAGCAACTTCATCATCTTTACTGAAGATTCTAGTTAATTTTAATGCTCTTTCCAAAATAGGAATTTGACTATGCTTATCACATTGTAACATGATAGTTAAATCGTCAAGATTTAATAAATGGAATGGAATATGTAATTCATGATCATCCTTATCTTGAACATTACTTGTAATAAACTTATAACTGTAATTAGGATTTAATGCACTTAAATTACAGAAAGCAGTTTTATATTCGCCATAAGCATCAAAAATAAATATATTAGCATTATATGAGATCAATTTAGGATTAGAGAAAATATTTTGAACAATTCTTGCTACACCACAAGATTTACCAGAACCAGTATTTCCAAATACTGCCATATGGTTAGCAAATAAGTTGTTGATGTCAGCACATACTTCATAACCTTTATAAATAGATGAAGCACCAACTTTAAATGTTGTACCATCATATACACCAACTATTGCCATTAACTCTTCATTATTAATTGTTCTAATTTTACTATTTAAAACTGGTTTTCTAATAACACCACTAACGTATTTACCATCGTGGAATTCACCTAAAAATCTAATCTTAATTGTTTCATCATTAACTTCTTCTACTTCACCTAGTATCAATTGATCTGGAGCTTCAAATACAACATGTGTATTCATTAAGTCTCCCATTTCTTCAGCAGAAACAACTGTTTCTACGTGTGCAGTATTATCTGCTATGAATTTGATCTTACCAAACACGGTAACCACCTCTTCTATCTTCTCATATATTATCTTATCATACTTTGTCAAAATATAAAATAAAATATTTAAAAAA
>CAMJMP010000140.1 GCA_946407055.1 uncultured Mycoplasmatota bacterium
GTTTTTATCGCTATGCAAATACTTTATCCTCAAAACAAATTAATCAATTAGCTGCCATAGCCGAAGAGAAGATAAATGAAGCAGCTGATTTAATAACCAATGCTCACTTTGATATCGCGCCTAAAAAGATAGGAAAAATAAACTATGGCTGCCGTTTCTGTAAATATCGTGATATCTGTTATCACACACCAAACGACATCGTTGAATTTGATAAACTATCCAAAGAAGATGTAATAGGGGGTGACGAATAATGAATTTTACAGAAGAACAACAAAAAGCAATAGATACTACTAAATCTAATATTATTGTATCAGCAGGTGCTGGATCTGGTAAAACAGCAGTTTTAACTGCTCGTGTTATTCGTATCATCAAAGAAAAAACACATGTAAATGAATTACTTGTTCTAACATACACAAATGCTGCTGCAGCTGAAATGAAAGAAAGAATTAGAGAAGCTATCGCTGAAGACCCATCTCTAAAAGATGAACTAGAATTAGTAGATCAATCTTATATCACAACATTCGATTCATTCGCTTTATCAATTGTAAAAAAATATCATTATTTACTAAATATATCTAATAATATAGCTATCTCAGAAGAAACAGTTATCAAAATGAAAAAAGCGGAAATCTTAGATGATGTTTTTGATAACTATTATCAAAATCCAACTCCAGAGTTTACTAATTTAATAAGAGATTTCTGTGTTAAAGATGATGTAAGTATTAAAGAATCTATTCTAAAGATATCAGATAAAATAGATGCTAAACCAGATAGAGAAGAGTATTTAAATAATTACTTAACTAACTTCACTTGTGAAGAATTCTTAAATAAAATCTATGAAGAATATATTGGTATTATTAATAATTTAAAACAAAAATGTAATAATGCTTATGAAGATTACATGTCTTGTTTAAATGAAGCAAATAGAGAAAAGCTAAGTCTTTATGGAGATGCTATCTATAATGCTAAAACTATTGATGAAATGATTATTGCTTTCAATAACAAGAAATCTAAACCAACATTCAGATTAGATGAACAAACATCTTGCTTAAGACAAAACTATTATGATGCTGAAGATGAACTATCTACAATTCTTAAGTATAGTAATGAAGAAACTATTAAAGAAGGCTTAAAGATTTCTAATACCTATATTAAAGCTATTTTAGATATTATTAATGAATACTTAAAAAGATTACATGAATATAAAGCTAAAAATGAAATATATGACTTCCAAGATATAGCATTATTATCAATAAAAATCTTAAAAGAAAATGAAAGTGTTAGAGAAGAACTAAAAGAAAACTTCAAAGAAATAATGGTTGATGAATACCAAGACACTAACGACATCCAAGAAGCTTTCATTTCGATGATTGAAAATAATAATGTTTATATGGTTGGTGATATCAAACAATCTATCTATCGTTTCCGTAATGCCAATCCATATATCTTTAAGAATAAATATGATGCTTACAAGAATAATGAGAACGGTGTAAAAATCGATTTATTAGATAACTTCCGTTCAAGAGAAGAAGTCTTAAAAGGAATCAATGATATCTTTGATTTAATCATGGATAATAATATTGGTGGAGCAGAGTACCAAGAATCACATCGTATGGTTTATGGTAATAAATCATATAGTAAAGAAGGTAAAACAGACCAAGATAATAAGATGGAAATCTTAGAATATCCATATGATAAAGACACACCATATACCAAAGAAGAAATTGAAATCTTTGCTATTGCACGTGATATTCAAAAGAAGATTAAAAATAAATATCAAGTATTTGATAAAAAGCCAAAGAAACTAAGAGATATATCTTATAGTGACTTTGTAATCTTAATAGATCGTGGTGCAGAATTTGATACTTATAAAAAAGTATTTGAATATTTAGGTATTCCTTTAACTTTATATAAAGAAGAGAAATTCAATGAAGCAGATGATTTCTATATCATTAAAAATATAATAGATTTAATAGTTAATATAAATGGTAATAATTTTGCTGAGCAATTTAAATATGACTTCATAAGTATAGCTCGTAGTTACTTATATAACTATGACGATCAAACTATCTTTAATTATTTTAAAAATAATAATTTTACTGAATCTAGTATCTATAATGATTTTAAAGATATCTCAAATGAACTAACTCATTTAAGTATCTCTAATCTCTTAGAATATATTATTAATAAAACTAATATGTATGAAAAACTAATTACTGTAGGTGACATAGATGTAGCTATCCTAAGAATTAATAAACTTATGGATGTAGCTAATAACTTAAGTACTTTAGGTTATAACATTTATACATTTAGAGATTATTTAAATGATTTAATCGAGAAAAAACATGATATGAAATATTCTATAGATGGTTCTAATTCTGACTCAGTTAAATTAATGACTATTCATAAATCTAAAGGATTAGAATATCATATCTGTTACTATCCAGGATTATTTAAAGAATTTAATATAGATGAAATAAAAGAACGTTTCACATACGATAATAGATATGGTATAGTAACACCATATTTCCAAGATGGTATTCATGAAACTATTACTAAGTATTTAGTTAAATATCACTATCTTGAAGAAGAAGTAGGTGAACGTATTAGATTATTCTATGTAGCATTAACAAGAGCTCAAGAAAAGATGATTCTTCTAACACCATCCCTAGAACCAACTAACTATGAGTTAGAATCTAATGGTGCTATAAATGAATCTATTAGAAGACATTATATGTCCTTCTCTAAAATACTTGAATCAATCAAACCATACATAGAAAAATACTATAAAGAAATAGATATTAATGATTTAGAAATAGATCTTAATTATCAATTTAATAAAACTAAACTAAAAGATATCTCTATTACAACTGAACCAATCCAAGTAAAAGAAATATCTATTAAAGAAAGTGAAGAATTAGAGAACAAACACTTCTCTAAAACAACACACGAATTAATCAATAAGAATACTTATGAAAATATGCAACTAGGTCTCAAAGTTCATGAAATATTTGAATTATTAGATTTTAAAAATCCTGATTATTCACTTATCGAAGATGAATTTATCAAAGATAAAGTTCAAAAATTTTTATCACTAGATATCTTAAAGAATATAAAAGATTCTACTATTTATAAAGAACATGAATTCATTTATGAACTAGATAATACAGAATATCATGGTATAATAGATTTGATGGTTGAACATGTAGACCATATAGACATAATTGACTATAAGTTAAATAATGTTAAAGATGAAAACTATTTAAAACAATTAAATGGTTATAAAGATTATATAAGTACTATTTCTAATAAAGAAATAAATATATACTTATATTCAATAATAGGTGAAACACTAGAAAAAC
>CAMJMP010000141.1 GCA_946407055.1 uncultured Mycoplasmatota bacterium
TTATTTTGATTGTAGCAAAAATTATCCCTGCTAATACTAATAAAAGTAATAATATTTTAATTTTGTCTTTCATACTATCACCTACTTTATATCTATATTTTAGCAAAAAAAAAGAAAAAAGTCATTAGTATGACTTTTATTCAGTATATTCACATTCACTGCAATGGACTTTACCGTTCTTTTCAACGAGCATTTTACCACAGTCAGGACACATTCTATCAATTGGTTTATCCCAATAAGCTGTTTGACATTTTGGATAGTTGTTGCAGCCATAGAATGTTTTACCTTTTCTACTTGTTTTTTCAATAATCATTCCATTACAGTTTGGACATTTACAAATTTCAACTGTTTCTTTTTCTTCTTTTTTAATGTATTTGCATTCTGGATAATTAGAACAAGCAACGAATTCACCATAGCGGCCTTTTCTAATTACTAATGGTGATCCACAATTTGGACATGTTTCACCAGTTTCTTCTGCTTCTTTTCTTTCCATATGTTTAAATGCATCTTCTACTTCTGGTTCAAACTTATTATAGAAATCTCTTAGAACTTTTATATTATCTAATTTAGCTTCCGCTATTTCATCTAAGTTTGTTTCCATTTCAGCAGTATATTTAACATTAATGATATCGGAGAAACCTTCTTGTAATTTATCTGTAGTTTCAATACCAATAGCAGTTGGTACGAAATGTTTATCTTCTACTGTAACATATTCACGTGACTTAATTGTTTCCATGATTGTTGCATATGTAGAAGGACGACCAATTCCTAGTTTTTCAAGTTCTTTAATTAATGAACTTTCAGTATATCTTGGAGTTGGTTTTGTGAAGTGTTGTTCTTTTAATACTTCATCAGCAATTAATGTATTATTTTCAGTTAACTCTGGAAGTATAACATCTTCATTAGTTTCATATTTAGCATATACTTTTAAATAACCATCAAAGATTAGAACGCTACCTGTAGCTTTAAATAAATAATCATTATTTAATAAAGTAACTGTAGTAGCTTTAATCTTAGCGTTAGCCATAAGGCAAGCTAGTGAACGAGCATAGATTAAACTATATAATTTAAACTCATCTGGTGAAAGATATGCTTTCATTTTTTCTGGTGTACGATAAATAGATGTTACACGAATACCTTCGTGAGCATCTTGCATGTTATCGTTTTTCTTTTGTTCTTTAACATATCCTACGTATTGCTTACCATATGTTTCTTCAATATATTTAAAAGTTTCATTTATAAATTGTGGTGATAGTCTTTCACTATCTGTACGCATGTAGGTAATTAAACCGACAGTTTCACTACCGATATTCATACCTTCATATAGTTTTTGGGCTATACGCATTGTTTTACTACTTGAGAAAGATAATTTAGTAGATGCAGTTTGTTGCAATGTACTTGTTTTAAATGGCATTACTCCATTTTTATTTTTCTCTTTAGATTCAATACCGTTGATTAAGTATTCTTCACCCAAATGATCTAATACATAATCAGCTTCTTGTTCATTTTTTATTTCAATTTTATCGTCTTTATACTTTTCTAAAACAGCATCAAAGTCAGTAAACTTAGCTGTGATTGTCCAATACTCTTCAGGTACGAAAGCTTGAATTTCTCTTTCGCGATCAACAATTAGTTTCAAAGCAACACTTTGAACACGACCAGCAGATTTACCACCTGTCTTTGATTGCATTAATTTTGATAATCTAAAACCAATGATACGGTCAAGAATTCTTCTTGTTTCTTGACTCTTAACTAAATCATTATCAATATCTCTTGGTTCACTAAAGGCTTTTAAAATAACATCTTTAGTAATTTCATTAAAAGTTACTCTTTGGTAATTTTTCTTTAATCCTAGAGTATCTTTTAAATGCCATGAAATTGCTTCTCCCTCACGGTCAGGGTCGGTTGCTAGATAGATAGCATCTGACTCTTTAGCTAATTTCTTAAGATCAGCAATCACTTTCTTTTTACCTTTCATTGGTATATATGAAGGAGCAAAATCCTTATCTACATCTACACCTAAACCAAATTTACCAGTTGTAGCAAGGTCTCTAATATGGCCCATGCTAGCAACTACTTTGTATTCGGGCCCTAAATATTTTTCAATTGTCTTACTCTTACTTGGAGATTCCACGATTACTAGATTTTGCATGTTTCACTCTACTTTCTTGTATTACTTGTTGTTTATCCTTCTTTTTTATCCTCTTCTGGATGTAATTGGCTATCTAAGTAACTAAAATAATTGGTTTTAATTGCTAAGTTAGACATTCTAATCTTATCATTTATTTCATTATTAATTTCAATTATCTTTGAATTATCATATGTATCATTTTCTGATTTATATGAAATTTTACCAGTTGTAGCGTTATAGAAGGCTTTTTCATCTTGCCATGATCCATCAGCAAAATAAGCTCTACTTACATAGTCTTCACTTAATAAATCGTTACCAACATAATATCTTGGATCATAATCTAAACCAAATAGATTAGCGATTGTTGGAACAATATTAATATATGTAGTATAGTCTTGATACTTTGTTGCTGACAACTCAGAATTATATATTATAAATGGGGTTCTGTCTACTTCATTATTAATTGTTACATCATTTTCAAATAATTGTTGGAATGTTTTTGCTGGGATTCCATAAGGATAGTGATCACAGAAAATAACGATTACTGTGTCATCTAATTTGCCTTGTGCTGTTAAACCATCAATTAAGATTCCAATTGAATTATCAACCACTTTTAACTTAGACATATATCTTCTTACTGTCATGTCATAATTAGTATCTTTGAATAAATCTAGATACTTATCACCCATTTCACTAGATGTGTTATATGGTTGATGAGAACTAACTGTAGTTATCCAAGCCATGTAATGATCTTGGTCTTCTGTTAGATTTAAGAATCTTTCCATTAATTCTTCATCACTTGGCCATTCCTTATAAAGATCAGAATAAGGAATACCTAATTCTTGAACGCCATAATAGTTTTCACTACCCATGTTTGGATGAATTACTTTACGACGATAATATTGCTCTGTGTAGTTGTGATAACTTGAAGTAGTATATCCAGCTTTTTTAAATAGGTTAAACAATGATTCTGGATATTTATTAGAACTATACTTATTGGCAGTACAGTTATTATTAATTGAATAAAGAGATATCATTCCACTCATTTCGTTATTACCTGTAGAACAAGCATTACGTGGTGAGTATGAATTTTCCCAAGCCCATCCTTCATTATATAGTTTATAAATATTTGGGAAATACTCTTCGTTAATTAAAGCAGCTGAACCTGATTCAATCATGATAACAATTAAATTCTTGTTTTTTAACATACCTGTATAATCATTA
>CAMJMP010000142.1 GCA_946407055.1 uncultured Mycoplasmatota bacterium
CTGTTATTTGATAATATAATTCTTCATTTAAAATATGTACTCTAATTACTTCATTTTTCTTAACTGAATCTAAATCAGTAAATAATTCTGCTGATGGTAAACCACGATGACCAAAGAAGACAGCATGGGTATTAACACCACCTATAGGGAAAGATGAATTTTCCCAGTGCCCTGCTCCAGCAGTTAAGGAATCTTTAGATGTTCCATGATAGATAGGTATTTTCATTTTAATAGAATCTATTTCCATATATCCTAGTAATGTAGAATTACCTACTTTTAAGATATCTTTATATTTCTTTTCATTAATAACGATATCTTCATAGTCCACGCCTTCGAAGATCTTTTCATTATATTCATTAGCTTCATCAATTAATTTTTGATATTCTTTATCATCAATTTTAGCTATTAAATCCAAGTAATTATCAATCTCTTTTATTTGAGTTATTTTAGCTAGATAATTACTGGCAATTGGGTAAATAAAAATTAGGAAGCCAACTATGAATAATATAATTAATATGCGGTCAATTATATTCTTTTTCATATTATGCCTCCTAATTAATTAGTCTTCTAAATCGTTTCTTCTCTTTCTAACCAATATTAGTAAAACAGCAAAGCCCATAACTCCAAGACCTGTTACTGTATAAATTAAAGTACCACGACCTCCTGTGAAGGCTAATAAAGCACTATATTTATTAAATACTTCAATCAATGTATAATCATCTTCAGTATAAATTGTTACTTGATTACCAGTATGACTAGTTATTGTTAATTCACCAGTGTAATTGTTTGCAGTAATTACTAATGTAACATCTTCAATTGGTTCATAACTATCTGGCGTTCCAGTTTGTCTTAAGATATAAGTTCCTGTACCTACACCACTAAGATGTATATATGATTCATCGTCATCATCTACTACACCAACGATTGTTCCGTCTGGACCAATCAATGAGAATGTTGAACCAGTAATTGATTCGCCATCTTCATCAACGTTGTGAACAACTATCTTACCAGTGTAAATATAAGTTTCTAGTGTTTCTGATTTACCAGTTAATTGAGTTGGATCATTCGCATTGTTTGTATATGTAATGTATGCTGTATTTGTGTTTCCATCTGAACCAGTTACAATATTGGAATTTACTTTAGCAACATATTCAATCTTAATATCAGTATTGTTAGTAATTGAAGCAATGTTTTTTAAGTCAGTAAATGTTACTGTAACTATTTGGCCACTAATACCAGCTGTAAATCCATTTGTTAATTGAGTATCACCAATATAGACTTTAATAGATCCAGTAGTAGGTGTTAGGCCTTGTGCTACTTCACTAGTTAATACTAAGCCATAATGTTCATATGATGTGTAATCACCAGGAATTGATACTGTAGCATTAAATGTAACATCTTCATTGTAACCAACAGCAAGTGAATCTGTTCCATAATTATCTTGATCAAGCATTTCATACATTAAGTATGGAATGTTTGATAATTTTGGTCTTACTGTTTTGTCTTCTATAACTTGTAGAATATATGGTGTATATACTTCTTCTGAGTTATCTAATGAGTGATCAACATCTTTGATCAAGTAGTAACCACCAGCAAGGTTTGACATTGTACAAGTATTTCCTACTATTTGACAAGATGCTGTTGGTGCTAAATTTAGATAACCAATGATAAGATTGGCAAACGCTCTGGCATCAGCTTCAGTTGCTAATGTACCTGCTACTGTTTCAGGGTTTGTGTATTCTGGATGTTCAGCAAACAATGTTGTTGTATTAACACCTGTTCCCCAAGTGACATCAGATATACGGCCACCAGATACAGTACCACCAAAGATTTGGTAAGCTTGGTATGTATGGTTTGGATTAGAACCGTTAACTGTTATTGTGTATGTTTCCGCATTAACGATAAATGGGAATAAAAATAACACAAGGAATACTAAGATGTTTGTTAATCTTTTCTTGCCCATATATATCTACCTTTCTACTATTTTTATTCTCTTTACAGGCCAAATAATAAATTTGATTTTTCCTATTACTTGGTTTTGGGAAATAGAACCCAAATTAATATTTCTACTATCAAAAGATTCTTTACGATTGTCACTTAAGACAAAGTATGAATCAGCCGGTACGGTAAATGGATAATCTTGGGTATTAACTCCATCTCCGATATTAATTGCATAATTTTCAATTAATTCTTTATCATTAACAAATACCTTACCATCTTCAGTGATGCTTATTTTGTCACCACCAACGCCGATAACTCTTTTGATTAATATCTTTCCATTGTAATCGAATGCAATAATATCATTGCGTTCAATCTTTTTTCCTTTTAGTACAGCTACTACATCATTTCTTTTGAATGTAGGATCCATACTAGTTCCCTTTATTTCATATATTGGAATAAAGTATACATTTATAATAATTATGAGTGAAATAATAAATGTAATAATTATTAAAAAATTTAAAATATTTTTACCTTTTCTTTTTTTCTCCTTTAAATAATCGATTTCTTCTTTCAATTCATTCAGAGTTGGATAATACTTTTTTCTACCCATTGTCTCTTAATCTTGGCATATCACAGATTACATCTTGAGGAACAACTATACAGTCATCTCGAAGATTCAATCTTTCATTGCTCTTTACCGTTAAGGTATTATCTAAGTTTAATCCCATTGGATTCTTACCTAGTTTAGAAAGAAGATTAATTATTTCTTTTTGCCCTTTTAATTCAATACTTTGTTTTTTTATATAATTCTTTAAGTAGTTATTTTTTTCCTCCAGTTTCTTGATTTGTTGTTCTTGTTCGTACATTATTTCAAGTAACTGAAGCCTATTTAACCTTCTTATTTTTCTTCCATCACTCATAAACATCAACTACTTTGCTCTATTATCATAGTATACATATTAATTATATAGTATATGTAAACTTTTTTCAATAAAAAAGACTAAATAAGTGTCCTAATTAGTCTTCTTTTATACGCATTGTACATGATACTTGTTCTATTTTTGTATCATTGCTTGTAATTATAATATCCTTACTCTTTTCTGGATTACATTTTACAATATTATAATTCTTATATTTATATAATTTATTGCCGTTTTCATCAGTGTTTACGGTAGATGTCTTAGATAGAATGTCATCGATAGTTACTTTACCTGAAGATAATACTGATGATAGTTCATAGTTAGTACCATTTAGTGAAACGTTGATATCTGGTTCTAGACAATAAGTGTAAACATTATAGTCAGGCATTTCGATATATTCGCTTTGTTTTGTACATTTATATTCACGATTTGCTGTTATTGTGTATGTTGAATATGTTGAAGTAG
>CAMJMP010000143.1 GCA_946407055.1 uncultured Mycoplasmatota bacterium
ATAAAATTATGTTTTTATTTATACTATAATATTCTAAAACTTTAGATAATTCATGGTCATAATTCTTTAGACTTCTATCTTTATCAGTATTATCACTGTAGCCATAACCTAATGGTTCCATTACAATTACTTGAGCATTTTTTGATATTTCTGTAGCTAGTTTATAGTAATCATAATAAGGTGATGGTGTTCCCATTCCTGGTAACATTACTATTGTATAATCTCCTGTTCCCATTTTTACGGCATGGATATATTCATTATCGTATATTTCGATTCTATCACCAGGAACTGTGATATTCTTTTTAGTTATATTATTGTTTATCTGATGCCATATAGCTATGATTATTACTGCTAATAATAGGACAAATAAAACGTATCCAATGATTCTTAAAATTGCTTTTACTATCTTCATATCATCACATCCTATTATGATTATAACATATTTTCTAGATAAAAAATAAGACCTATTAATCTAGGTCTTTTTTTGTTAATTTTAGTGTACTAATATCTAAAGCTTCTGAATCAGTTTTTTCGTTTGTTATAGTTGATTTTAGATAACTTAATACTTCTTTTAATTCTCTATCAAAGAATTTCTTTCTTGGGTTATCACTTGGTTCATTAATTAGAGCTTCTAATTCTTCGTAAGTAACTAGTTTTAATGAGAAGTTCAATTTCTTTTCGGACTTACTTCTTTTTGTACCGAAAATGTCGACTCCTTTATAATAACCAAAGTAATAATCTGTTACTAGTAATCTGTTGATGTTCATTTTGCTTGTTATTGGATAATCTTTTTCGAAGAAATTAATTGTTAAGACGTTTTCTAATTCTGATAGATCGTAATCTACGCCGGTTTCTTCTTTTAGTTCTCTTATAATTGCTTCTTCTTTGGTTTCATCTGGTTCTATAGAGCCACCAGGTAGCAACCATACACCAGCATAGTTTGCTACTAAAACTTTGTCATCTTGAATTAAAAATGCTCTTGCCTTTCTTTTTACTTTTTCTATTTCTGTATCACTCATCTTGGAATCATTAATTTTTATTATTTTCATATTATACAACTCCTTATGATATTATATTACTTTTTAGTCAAGAAAAAAAGACTATAGTTTATAGTCTTTTATGTTGTTATTAGTTTTCCTTTTTTGCTTTGAAGTAAACATAGTAACTGTGGTCTTTTTGTTCTATGTATTTTGGTCTAAGTCTTATTGCTTCCTCTGAAGCGTAAGATTCTTGCATTTTTTCTAATCTAAAGTTTGCTTTTAATAAACCATTTACTAAAGTACTCATATTTCTATGGTAGTTTTCTACTCCATCTATGTACCAGAAATTACTTCTTTTTCCTTCGTTGTTATAATCACTTAGAAGGAAGTATTTTTTATCATTTAACATAACCCATCTATGTTCTAGATTAGTTAATATTGGAGCTGTATCATTTGGATGGCTGTTTGAGAAGATAAACTCTCCGCCAGGGTTTAAGATGTCGTATACTTTTTTACATAAGCCATCATAATCTTCTATATAGTGGATTGCTAGTGATGAAACAACTAAGTCGAATTTTCTATCTAGTTTATCTATATCGCACATAGACATTACTTTGTATTCTATTTTATCTGTATTATTATTCTTTATTGCTTCATTTATCATGTTGTGTGATAGATCAATTCCAAGTACTGATTTAGCACCTAATTCTATTAATTTTCTGTCGTGGCCGCCACTTCCACATCCTAAGTCAAGAATAGTTTTACCTTTAACATCACCAATTAGTTCAAACAATTGAGGAATCTCAATTAAGTCGTTTGCGTTTGGTACGGTTGTGCTTTGTCTCATTTCTTGATAGCTATTAAAGAACTCTTCGTTATCATAGATATTTTGTTGTTCCAATTTTATTCACCTCTCTTTCTAATTATACAAGAAAAGGCTAGACTGCTCCAGCCCTTTTTGTTTTATATTTTTTTAGTTAATTTTCTAGCTTGGGTTTTTTCTAGTTTCTTATTAAGAATGCCTCTTACTGTATCTAGTGTTAGATCTTTTTTTTCTTCTGGAGTTTCTGTTGCTTTTATGATTATTCTATTTTTGTGGTTCTTCCAAGCTTCAGTTACATTGTTGTCTACTTCTATGGCTTCTTCATTTCCTGATTCTATTCTTTTTGTATTGTCATTTTCTACTTTTTTGCTGAATTCTTTTATCTTAGCGATTGTTTCTAGAATGATTACTGCATCATATCTATTGTTTATTTTTTCTTCTGTTAATCTATATCTTCTAATCATCATTTCGAATATTATTCTACCTACTACTTGACCTAGGTTTTTCATTAGGTATCCTTTATTGTCCATGATTCCTCTATCGTAGATTATGACAACATCTTCTTCAACTGCTTGGGCTGCAATTTCGAATGCTAGTTCTTTAGCTATTTGTAAGTCTAAAATCATTTTTTGGAAAGCGATGTTAGTTCTTCTAAAAAGGGTCATTTTCTTTTTGTTTCCATCTTCTGGCTTTGCTGATGGTATAAATCCAGCTTCGATTATTTCGGTTGCTGTTTCTGGTACTAGGAATACTTTAAAACCGTATTCTTCTTCAATCATCTTTTTAGTATCTTCTTTGATTGTTGTTTTACCTGCTTTTGGACCTCCACTAAATGCTATTCTGGCGATAACATTTCCCATATTTTACCTCCTTCCCTTATATATTTTTGTTTAGATGTGGTTAACTATTCTTTGATAATCAACCCCCTTTTTAGGCGGTAAAAAAAACACTGTTTTAAATAAACAGTGTTTTTAATTTTTATATAAGGTTTTATTTTGGAAAAAATATTGATCCCTATGGGTATCAGTAACTTTTTCTTTTTCTTGAGGTAAATTGGCTTATATATCATTACTATCGCCGCCTCTTGTGTACATTGTAATTGTCATTTTCTTTTTTGTCAAGTATTTCTTGAAAAAAGATAGATTTCTCTATCTTTCTAACCAAATAGTGTTATCAGCATCACTTGGCATTCTTAAGTCTCCTCTTGGAGAAACTGAAATTGTACCAACTTTTGGTCCGTCTGGTAAACAGCTTCTTTTAAATTGTTGACTAAAGAACTTCTTTATAAACACAGTAAGCCATTTATCTATTGTTTCTTCATCATACATATCTTTAAATGCTTTTAGTGCTATGAATTTAATCTTTTTAGGACTTGCACCATATCTTAAGAAATGATATAGAAAGAAATCATGTAATACATATGGCCCAATAACTGATTCTGTTTGTTGTTGAATATTACCTTTGCTATCTGGAGGTAATAATTCTGGACTTACAGGTGTATCTAAAATATC
>CAMJMP010000144.1 GCA_946407055.1 uncultured Mycoplasmatota bacterium
TTTCTTAGCTAGTTCATTAAATAATGCAGCAATTAAGTATGTTTTACCACAACCAAAATTACCATGTAAATATAAACCTTTAAAGTTACCGTTAATATCATATTTATCATAAAATTTCTTTAACCATTTAATAACTGGCACTCTCTTTTTATCTGTGATATCGATATCTGCCATTCTAGCGTTCTGGATGTCTTTATCACGTGTTGGACGTTCTTTTTCTTTTTTAATACGTTCTTTTTCATATTTACAAGGAACATATGAGAAGACAATTTGAGAATCCTTTTTTTCAGGATAGAAGACATTACCTGCAAGACGATTTTGGCAACTAATTAGTCCAGGGCAATCCTTACAATGATTTAATTCTTCTATAGTTGTTTCTAATGAAGAAGTATACTTCATAGCGGTTTCTTTGGAAACATCTAATGTTTTTAATAATCTTTTAAACTCTTTATTTTCTAAAGCTTTATTAAAATTATCAACAAGTTCTTTTTCATCAAATTTACTTAATGATTCTTTTTTGTTCATGTTATCACCTGAAATCTTTTAATAATTCTTGTAACTCTTCTGATTCTTCCTGAGTCATTTCTTCTTTTTCAATATGTTCATTGAACCATACTGGTTCTGAATCTTTAGATTTTAATTTAGTCTTTGTTTCAACTTTCTTGATTGCTTTATTATTTTCTTTTTTAGCAAGTTCTATAGCTTCTTGGGCAGTTTCAATATTGCATCTTTTCCATTGACCAGCTATTGTTTCAATGAAAGCTTGATTTAATTTGTTATTGTTCTTTTTGAGAACATAATCTATTAAAACATTTACTACTGCTGGTTGTAATTTCAAATCAACTAGTAAGCTTTCTATAACTTTTAAATCTCTAGCCGTAGGTTCTGCACCTTTGTTTTTCTTTTTTAGAAAATCATGAGGCGTTGTATTTTCAAACATATATATCACTTGGGCTAGAGCTGAATTATCACCGGTTGGTGTTTTTAAATACTCTGGTTGAGTACGATAAATTAATGTTGGTAATTTACCATTGTTATTATATTGATAATGTTTGCGAGCATTAATACGTAAGGCATCTTTATCAATAGTATTCTTTTCATTAATTGTTTTTCTTAATATTTCTATTATTTGTAAATTATCTAAATCATAGATAAATGATAATTGTTCTATTAGTTCTCTTATTTTCTTAGTAAATGTTTTTTCGTTAACTAAACCTTTAGGTAAACTAGATATTATTAAATCAAAATCAATATTACTATTCAATGATAATGAATTTGTTGTATGTGATTTAGTATCTATTGGATCAAATGTTGATGATGATTTAAAGGTTGTATCTAGTGATGAAGATATATCGCTATAATCTTTTAAATCTATTTTTGGTATTTGATATTCTTCTTTTAAGAATTCATATTCTTTTTTACCAATATTGTTATATAAAGTTATATTTAGTATTGGTGAAGAAAAGAATTCTTTAGCACTTAATGGGGAATAAATTTCATAGACATAACTATTAGTATCTCCTTCTTTATAATAAGTCTTTAATAAACCTACTCCTTCTAGAGTTTTACGAGCTATTTTAATATCTTCTAAGTTACTTTTCATGATTGTCATTAAATGATGATGATTATACTCTGTAGAGATAATATCATTTAGTTTTAAATCATGAAGAAGAACAAAATATAAAGATAAAGCAATAGGTCCAATTATAGGTCCATATAGTGATACTAAGTTATTTTTATCTTCTTCAGTGATAATACTTTTATTAATTACAATATAAGTATCGGCTGGTAGTAAAGTAACTAATTTCATATTATCACCTCTTAATTCAATTATATATTATAACATTTTTGTGAACAAGAAAAAAAGCATTTTAATGCTTTTTTGTTAAGTCAAAATCTAGGTTCGATCTAAAGACTGATCAATGTCGTTGCTTTCTTCTACATTATCATTTTTATTATCGCTTGAAACTGTTGGTAATTCTTCTTTGTTAGAAGGATTTGAAACATCTTTATGTTGTTCTTCAGATATTTCTTTTTCTTCTACTTCAAGTTTATTATCAATAATTTCAGGATCACTCTCTAGCTCTTCCTTTTCTTCTTTTTTCTCTGTGATTATAAATTTAACTTCAATAGTTTTTTCTACACCATTGATATTAACTCTTAATCTAATTGTTTCGCCGCTATTTATATAGTTCATATTAACTATTACTCTGGCAGTACCAGTGTCATAGTGTTCATTCCATAAAGTAGAATATTTTGAACCTATATAAATACCTTTAGTATTACTGTTAATTGTGTCAATTTTTTCACCAGTATTAATTAATAATGCTGAATAGTTTGTCTTGTTGGCTTTTTCAATGTTTATAACATAAACATTGTTTTCTTGTGTAATCTTTGTTCCTTTACTATTATCAATCATGTTAGTAAGTTCATATTTTGTGAACTCATCTTGTTCTACGTAATCGAAACTTGCTAGAGGACTGAAACTAAAATTAGCTGCTCTTTCATCTACATGAAGTGTTGCAACTTTAGTAATGCTGTTATGAGTATAGTAATATTTATAAGTTCCTTTAGAAACTACAAATCTGTTATTTGGAGTTTCAATAATATTATAACTATTACCTTCTAGCTTACGAACAGTAACTTGAGCTGGTTCAGTTTGACCATTTTGATTAACAACTGTTTTGTTTATCACAATAGTATCACCGACATATGCTTCTAAGATAATGTTTTCTGGTAGATTCCATGATTCATCTGTTGATTCTACTTCGCCATCCACCTTAGTATGTGGTACTTGAGGTAGTGCTTCTTTTACTTCTGTACTAACTAGTACTTCATCATCAACTCTAGTATTAGGAGTATTACTACGTTTTGGTTCTGTAGTAGAATTTTGTTCTTCATTAGTTGTATCTCTTATTTCTTCTTTAGGTCGAGTAGTATCAGAATTGTCTTCTGATTTTTTGTCGGAAGAAGATTTGTTACTATCTTCAGTATCTGAAGTAGATTCAGGTCTTTCACTATTTTTAATATCTTCTTCAGTTTTTTCTTCTTCTTTCTTTGCGGAATCATCTGATACGGTTTCGTTTTTGACTTCGTCATTGTTTGCTTTTTCTGTTACTTTAGTTTCTTCTTTTAGTGTTTTATCTTTGCCCTTAATATTGCCAAAGATAAGAATTGCACCTACTATTAGTAATGCCAATGCTAAAATAAGAAACATTATTCTTTCAGCAACAGTCAAACCTGTTTCTTCTGGTTCCATTTCTTACTCCTTCTTATCAAGAAATAAT
>CAMJMP010000145.1 GCA_946407055.1 uncultured Mycoplasmatota bacterium
ATTTCTTTTTCATCTAAGAATTCTTCATGTTCATGTTCTTTTTCATATTCAGTTTGTTCACTATCAAATAAATCGCTACATAATTCTTCAATAGATATTTGATGTAATCTTTCTTTAGCTTTTTTGATAGTCTTTTCTGGTGCTGGCTCAGTAGAAGTAACCTTCTTCTTGCCTTTTCTGATACCAAGACTTTTCCTTATATCAGCTAGTTGATTATAGGTCATTTTAGTTAGTTCTATTCTTGTATATTTTTTACCAACATAATCTTTTTCTTCTACTCTTGCTAAGATTTCGTTTATATATTGAGGAATAGCTTCACTTATTCTCATATATATACGCCTTAGTTTATAGTCTTCTAGACTATTTATATATTCTTGAGTATAGTCTGTATTATCTCTTAGCCAGTTACGATAATCTGCTCTTACGGCACCTTTTAGTTCCATAATATCACTCCTAGTTCATTACTCGTTTAAACATCTTTTCAAGGTCATAATTACTGAATTTAATGATTGATGGACGACCATGAGCACAGTTGTATGGGTTTTCACATTTCATTAGATCTTCAATGATTCTTTCCATAGCTTCCATGCTTAATCTTGTGTTTGCTCTAACGCTCATTTTGCATGCGATAGTAGCTATAACATAATTGTTAAATTTAATTCTGTCAAATTTATCTCCTACTTCAATAATTGAATCAAAGATATTATTGATTATTTCTACTTCATGTCCCTCTTTTAACCAAGATGGGTGTTCTTTTATAGTATAAGTGTTTAAACCAAATTCTTCAATCTTAAATCCCATATCTTCTAGAATGTTTAAGTGTCTTTTAATTTTGATAAAATCACTGGTACTTAATTCTATCGTTATAGGTATTAATGTTTCTTGAGTTTTAATATCTTGGTTTTCAAATTCTTTAGTTACTTTTTCATAATTTACTCTTTCTTCTGCTGCATGTTGATCTATTAAGTATAAACCATCTTCTGTTTGAGCAACTATATAAGTACCTAAAGCTTGACCTATTACTTCTAATTTTAATTTTTTAAACTCGGGGTTTGTTATAACTGTATTATCTTCTTTAGTTATTTCTTTATATGGTGTTTCTTTTTCATTAATATTTAAATTTAATTCTATTTGAATATCTTCATTTAGATTCTTTGGTAATGATGCTTCTAATACTTTGTTAACTGCATCATTTTTAATTAAAGTATTTTCAATTGGTTCCATTACTGCTTCTGCTTTTAAAGCATTTGGAATCAATAATTCTTTTTGTAAAATATCTTTAATGCTACTAATTAACATGTTACATAGTTCATCCATCTTACTCATTTTGATATCTTGTTTAGTTGGATGGATATTAACATCAATTAAGGTTGGATCTGTTTCTATCTTAATAACAGCAACTGGATATTTTATATCTGGTTTATATCTAAAATAAGCTTCGTTAATTGCTTTGTTTAATTCAAAGTTTTTAACGACACGGCCATTAACGATAGTTGTTATATGGTTCTTGTTAGATTTTAGAATTTCTGGTTTGCAAATATATCCTTCTACTTCATAGTCATCGTTTTTAACTGATAATTCCATCATCTTACTTGAGACATTTAAGCCATATATTTCATGAATAGTTTTTAGTAGGTTGTTTGATCCACTAGTTTTAACTACAGTTTTATCATTATTAATTAGTTCAAATGAGATTTCAGGATGAGCGAATGAAAGTTTTTCAATAAAAGCAACGGTGTTACCTAGTTCACTTTGTTCACTCTTTAAATATTTTAAACGAGCTGGTGTATTATAGAATAAGTTTGATACTGAAATAGATGTACCGATTCTAGCATCGGATGGTTCATTAGTTACTAATTTACCACCTTTGATTAGAATATGTGTTCCAACGTCTTTATTGCATGTATACATTTCTAATTCAGAAACTGACGCAATTGATGGTAAGGCTTCACCACGGAAGCCAAGTGTATTAATGAAAAATAAATCATCTTCATGTATTAATTTACTTGTGGCATGTCTTTGGAATGCTAATAGTGCATCTTTTTCATCCATGCCTTTACCATTATCAGTTACTTTTATTAGTTTTAAACCACCGTTTTGTAGTTCTATTTTAATAATAGTAGCTTCAGCATCGATACTATTTTCTACTAATTCTTTTACAACTGAAGCACATTTTTCAACAACTTCTCCAGCTGCTATTTTATTAGCTAGGTTTTCGCTCATTACTTTGATGTTACCCATTTTAAACCTCCTAGAACATTGATTTTCTTATTTCGATTAATTTATCATATTCTCCATAAACATTTATCTTACAGGCTTTTTTTACATTAATAAAACCTATTCCTTTGATTACTATATCTGAGTTATCTTCGATGTTATATGTTGTTACTTTTTGATCTAATAGTTTTTTATTATTAGCAAATATTTTAGATACTATTAAGTCATTACTAAAATAAGTAGTAACACTATTATTGCTATTAAAAGAGATTCTTATACGATCTTCTATTAATAGTGATGTTATATCTTTTGTTTGATATGTTACTGGTTTAATAAACTTCTTTGGATTGATTCTTTTTATCAAATCTAATTCATTATCTTTATATAATGTATTACTTAAAGTGAATCCTGGTGAATCTATAATAGTTACTTCAGGTATTAGTTTAATCTTAATAAAATCTAGGGTTGTATTAGGAATTAAACTTGTAGTAATTTTATTATTTATTGGATTAACTTTATTACACAAATTGTTAATTAATGTTGATTTACCTGAATTGGTATAACCTAAGATATAACTATCATAATATTGGTTTCTTTCGATATCGTTGATGATTCTTTCTAAGTTAGTGTCTTTATTAGAACTTATATAGAAGATGTCTTCATTTATACCATATACTTTTTTTAACCATTCAGTTATTTTACTAGTTTTAATACTCCTAGGGATGATGTCTAGTTTACTTACAATCATTTTCTTTGATGTTTTAATTTTTTTAAATGTATTTATTGTTTCTTCATTAATATTTAGTAGATCTATTATGTAATAAACATTTTTCTTGCTTTTGTTTACTTCTTTAATGATCTTATCATTAATATCTTTTAGAGGAATAATTATTTGATTATTATAGTGAGTTAGTTTGAAACATCTCTCACAGTATTTAGCTTCATTTATTTTACTAGCAGGTATATAACCCAATTTATTATTATCTTCTGATTGAAGTATTACTCCACAGCCAACGCATCTTTTCATTCGTAGTATTCACCTTTTTTCAT
>CAMJMP010000146.1 GCA_946407055.1 uncultured Mycoplasmatota bacterium
CTTTATATTTGAGTAATACTTGTAATAAAGTTTATTTGATTCATCGTAGAGATGAGTTTAAAGGTAATCAAGTATGGGTAGAGGATTTAAAGAAGAAAGAAAATGTTGAATTCATATTGAATGCAAATGTTACTAAATTAATTGGTGACAGTGTTTTAAAAGAAATAGAAGTAACTAACAATTTGGGAGAAGTTAGAAATATTGATGTGGCTTGTTTATTTATAGCTGTAGGTCAAACACCAGGTAATGGAGCGTTTGAGAATATAGTTAATTTAGATGAAAAAGGCTATATAGAAGCAGGGGAAAATTGTTTAACTAATGTTAAAGGTATCTTTGTTGCTGGAGATACAAGAAGTAAGGTAGTAAGACAGTTAACTACAGCTTGTGCTGATGGAGCAGTAGCAGCTTTAGCAGCAGTTAATTATATAAGATAGTTATACTTTTTAGTATAGCTTTTTTTATGGTTAATAGGGTGTTAAGTGGCTCGTACTTTCGTTGAAAACTGTTGGTTTATATGGTAAATTATATGTATAGGATAGGAAGTGTTCTTATGGCGACCATAGGTTGGGATTCAGATCTTATGAGAGATGCTAGTGATAAAGCATTAGAAAAAGCTGATAACATGGAAAGTAATTTAAATAATTTACGTAGTAAACTAGATAGTCAATTATCTGGTTGGACTGGTGATGCGGCGAATGCTATGAAAGAGTCAAATAATATAGCTTTTGATAGTATTTTGGCGTTGATAGATTATGAACGTGCTATTGCTGCTTATAATAACAAGGCTGCTGATACTTTTGATGAAGCAGAGAATATGTTATCTAAACTAGAAATATAGGTGATATTATGAGTCAAAATGAAATACATGTTGATAGTTATGATGAAATAACTGATAGTGCTAATGATATAGTTAGTGCTATGAATACTTTAAATGATGATATTACTTACGTTGATCAATTTGTTAAAGATACTTTTTCAGATGATATCTTTAATGGTAAAGCAATTGATTATTTAGATGATGTATGGACTACTATTAATAATAATGCTGTTGCAGGTATTGCTAAATTAAGAGAGAATGCCGATACATTAGATAAAATGAATCACAACTATGCAGATGCTGATAAGAAATCTTCAAATGGAATTGAGGGGATTCAATAATGGTATCAAGTTCAACTGTTAATGGAGATGCTTCCTTAATTAATGATGTCTTTTCAAATTATTCTACTGGTACTAAAGCAATAGATAATAACAATGTTTGGAAAGGTAAGAGTAAAGATAATGCTGTTGAGCAGATGAATAACTTTGTTGAACAGTTTGATGAACCAATTTCTACGCAAATGAGTGAATTTTCTTCAGCGTTAGATAAATACGAAGAGTGGAAAAAGAAAAAAGAACAGGTAGAAGAAATAGATAAAGAATTAGCTAAAGCTCATACTGAGGAAGCTGCTAATATAGATTTCGATGGATTAAGAGCAAAAAAGAGAGTTCTTAATGAAGAAATAGATGCTTTAGCAAAGGAGATAAAAACTAGTTTATCTACTGTTAGATCTAAGAAACTGAATGTAACTACTACTGATTTAAGTACATCAGGTTCTTCATTAGCATTAGGAGAGTTTGTTAATTATTATCAAGGTGATTATCAACAAAGTTATGGATACGGTAAGACTATTGCACAAGCTGGTTGTGGACCTACATCTATGGCGATGGTTTTAACATATTTAACTGGAGAAACCCATGATCCAGTAGAAATGGCTAACTGGAGTTTGAATAATGGTCACCGTATTAAAAATAATGGTACTGCTTGGACATACTTCCCAGCTGTTTCAACTGCTTATGGTATAGAGTGTGAACAAGAATCTGTTACTAAGAACAATATTATTAATTCATTGAATGATGGTAAACAGATAATATTGAATGTTGGTGCTGGTCACTTTACTAAGGGAGGTCACTACATCGTATTAAAAGGATTGACCGAAGATGGTAAAGTTGAAGTTGCCGACCCTGCTAGTAGAGAAAGGTCAAGCCAAACTTGGGATATTAGTATTCTTACTAGTGAAGGTAAAGGTATGTGGACATTTGATACCGATAAAACATTAGGAATGGAAATTTAGTGGAGGTGTGATTATGGCAAAGAGAGAAGATACTATT
Source organism: uncultured Mycoplasmatota bacterium (assembly GCA_946407055.1). Classification (GTDB taxonomy): domain Bacteria; phylum Bacillota_I; class Bacilli_A; order RF39; family UBA660; genus Coprovivens. The sequence goes on from CAMJMP010000146.1 coordinate 2,149, forward strand.
TTAGAAATTGCTAAGAAAGCAAATACAATAGTTAATATCTATAATTTAAGAATACCTGTACTAGATGGATTTGAAGTAAAAAAAGATATTAAAATAAATTCAAAACATATTTTTGTTGCACAAAAAGGTAATGTTTTGGAACAATTCTTAACTGATGGTCAATTAGTGGATGCTGAAACTCTTGAAGAAAGAATTCAAAAAATACTAAATGATGTTAGAAGAGAAGTTAGACATAATCCATTATATGCAAATAATGGTAGGTATATAGATTTATATAAAGAATATGAAAATGATATTTTTAAATTTAAAATATATGTTCAAGATATATTAATTGATAAAGATCACTTTGTAAGACAATTAAATGCATATTTTGCTGAACCAAATACTGGTGAAGTTTGTCAAATATCTATATCTGCTGGCCAATATTTAAGATCTGAATATAAGATATTAAGAGAAATAGATGATTATAAACAAGATGAATTAACTGTAAGTCTTGAGAAAGCTTTAATGTTAATTTTGGATAATATTAGTTATGATCAATCAGAATAGGAAGGTGTTTGTCGATGAAATTATTAATTACAGATAGTGTATCTACAGTTTCACAAGGCATGGACACTTTATCTAATAATGTAGATACAATTATTAGTAACGTTAATAGTTATGATGTATCTTCTGCGGATTTCCCATTTTCTGAAGCTAAAGCTGCTATTATAACTAATGTTGAAAATGTTAAAACAAAAATTAAAAATACAAATGTATTGTTAGATGCTGTAGTTAGAGTTCATTCAGAATTACAAGACTCAGCAGGTAGTAGCTCAGAAATAGATGCTAGTAGTTCTAGTTCTTCATCTAATGACAATACTACATATACATCACCAGATACTTCTTCTGGATCATCTCATAAAGATTCAGGAGGAAAGAATTCTAATGGTAATACAAATCTTTATTACGGAGGTAATAATGGTGGTGGAGATGGTGCTGATTCTAGTGCCGATAATAATTTGTTATTCCAATTAGCATCAACTGGTACGATGACTGAAGTAAGTAGTATAGATACTTCTGAATCTGGAGATCTTGAAATAGCTGTTGGTGATAAGTCATTAT
>CAMJMP010000147.1 GCA_946407055.1 uncultured Mycoplasmatota bacterium
ATCTTCAAGATACTGGTATTAAAACAGCTATTGAAGAAATAAAAGTAAGATCTAATAGTGAAAATATTAAGAATAAATACTACGAAAAGAGTTCTAATCGTAAGAACATATATATAACTATTCTTACATCTATATCTTTACTATTAATAAACTGTGTACCATTTATAGAATATGGTGGACAATTCACTATTCTAATTGGTGTACTATTCAGTATTCTATGTTTATATATCTTAATTAAAGGTGTTAATAGTATTGATTTTGAAAAAGTTAATAATGCAGAATTAATAGTAAGTATCTTAGTATTATCAGTAATATTATCACTACTAGCTAAACTAGTAACTAACATAAGAACAATTTATATAATTATTTATGTAATTGGTTTCACATGTTCATTCTTAATGCTAATATTATATAAATACACACCAAAGAGAACTAAAAAAGGTACAGCAATATTCAGTGAAATAGAAAGTTTAAGATTATTCATTGAAACTGCTAAACCAGAAGAATTAAAGAGAGTATTAGAACTTGATAATCAATACATATATTCAATTCTTCCATATACTTACTTACTAGAAGATACTGCTATAATTAAGAAACAATTTAAGCAATTCAAGATAGTAAGACCTATATGGTATGAAACTAAGAATATAACTAGTATTAGTGAGATTTACAAAAAGATAGATTATGTTTTAACCAAAATATCTAAATAATATGATAAAATAAATATAGGAGGATTAAATATGGAACAAGCAACTCTAGGAGAAATTAAAGAATACTTAAAAGAAAATGGAATTGAGTTAAAGGTAGATAATAGACCTTCGACAACAACACTAGGGAATCCCCTTACAGAAAAATGTTTTTCATACTATGTAGAACACAGCGTAGAAATAGAAGAATGGCGAGCTAATCGTCAAAAAGAGAAAGTAACAACAGAACCTTCTCTAGGACCTAAAATGTAAAATAATATAGGCAACCGCCTATATTATTTTTTTTGTATACAAAAAGATAATAAAATATTGTATAATAATAATTAGATAATAGTAAGATAGGAGGAAAATTATGAATATCACAATACCAAAACCAGTCAATGAAGTTCTAACTCTCCTATATGAAAAAAACTATGAAGGCTATTTAATAGGTCCTACTATTAGAAAAATGGTAATGGATGAAAAGATTGACAAGTACATAATAGGTACTAATGCTGATGTTTCTAAACTACCTAAAATACTAAAAGATTATAAAACTAGATTTGTTGGTGAAAATGATCAAACACTAGTTGTCGAAAATAATAAATTCCCAATGGAAATATCTGAGTATACTTCTGCAGATAATACATTGGAAACATACTTAAGTGAACAAGACTTTACTATGAATGCTATGGCTTATTCTGATGAAGATGGCTTAATAGATTACGGTACAGGTGTCTTAGATATAAAGAATGAAATATTAAGATTAAATGGCCCAGATGATGAAAACTTTATCGCCGATCCATTACGTATCTTAAAAGCAATACGTCTATCTGGTGAATATAAAATGCGTATTGATCTTCAAACAGCAAACTATATGTTTGATTTAAAAGAAGAACTAAAAGATATACCACCAGAAAGAATAAGAGATGAATTAATCAGAATCTTAAGAGTAGATAAGAGTGCTTTCTACTTTAAAAAATATTTTGAAATATTCTTGGTGATAATACCAGAATTAACATTAATGGAAAGATTTGCTCAAAATAATCCAGAACATGTATATGATGTATTAGAACACTCTCTAGTAGTAATGAAAAATACTGAAAATGATTACTTACTAAGATTATGTGCACTATTACATGATATAGGTAAACCATTATGTTATCAAGAAGATGAAAATGGAGTAGGACATTTCCCTAACCATTGTCAAAAGAGTGCTGATATGGCACGTGAAATCATGAATAGATTAAAATTCCACAAAAGAGATATTCAAGTAGTAACAAAGATTATTAACTATCATGATATCAATATTCCAGAAAAAGAAAATCAATTAAAACAATTCATTGCTAAGTTTGATGAAATAGAATTAGAAATGTTATTTAAATTAAAAAGAGCTAACATTCTAGGTAAGAGTCTTGCTTGTGTTAATGAATTAAAGAAATTAGAAAAAGAATATGAAATGGTTCAAGAACTTCTAAAGAGAAGAACATGTATTAAGAAAAATGAATTAAAAATACGTGGTAAAGATTTATTAGATTTAGGAGTTAAACAAGAAGATATTGGTAGAGCATTAGATGTTCTATATAATGAAATTTTGGATAATAACTTAAAGAATCATAAAGATCAATTAGTTAATTATACAATTAAGAATATTCTTCCTGAGAATTATGATGAATAAAAAAGGCTTAAAAGTCTTTTTTTTCTTGGTATAAATGGTGTATAATAAACTTATAAGGAGGATAATATGGCAAAGAAATTTATTTCTGAATTCGTAGGAACTTTTATGCTTGTATTCTTTGGTTGCGGAACTGCAGTTGTAGTAACTAAGTTAGCTGCTAAAGGAGCTGCTGCATTAGGAGTAAATGAACTAGTATTTACTTTAATTCCAATTGCTTTAGCATTCGGTTTAATCTTAACTGCTTGTGCTTATACAATTGGTAAAGTATCTGGCGCACACGTTAATCCCGCTGTATCAGTTGCTATGTTAATTGATGGTAGAATTGATGTTATGGAATGTGTAGAATACATCATTGCTCAAGTACTAGGTGCTATCGCTGGTGCTGGTGCATTATCATTAGTCCTTAATAGTTCAAAAAACTTAGGGGCAAATGGTTTTGATTCAGCAAGCGCATTAGGAAGTGCAATTACAACTCCTGTTGTAGCATTAGTTATTGAAGCAATCTTAACATTCGTATTCGTACTTGTTGTTCTTAGTGTAACTGCTAAAGATGAACACAACAATGCTGGAATCATTGTTGGTTTAGCATTAGCTTTAGTTCATATTCTAGGAACACCATTCACTGGAACAAGCGTAAACCCTGCAAGAAGTATCGGACCTGCTTTATTACAAACAGGTGATGCTATCAACTACCTATGGGTATTTATAATCGGCCCAATGGTAGGTGGAGTTCTAGCAGCTTTATTCTACAAATTTGTAATTAGAGAAGAAGCAAAACCTGCAAAGGCTAAAAAATAAGAATCATTTGATTCTTATTTTTTTATTATTTTAAAATTAATGTTATAATACTAACGACAAAAGGGGAAATCTCTATGTGGAAGATAGG
>CAMJMP010000148.1 GCA_946407055.1 uncultured Mycoplasmatota bacterium
ATCTTCTTATAATAAAGTAATATAAATAATACTACTACAAACAATAAAGAAATAACTATATTAAATAATAAATGTCTTTTACTATCAAACTTATAACCACATTTCTTGCATTTCTTACTATCCGCTGGATTAATAGTTGCACACTTAGGGCAACTAATTTTTTGCTTAACTAAAAGTGAAGCTCCACACTTACCACATTTAGTACCTCCACCCAAATTATCATAACCACATTTAGGACATTTCATATTTTCACCCTATTCTACTACTTGTTCAACAACTTCTTCATATGCAAAGTAAGCAATATTATCATCTACACTTGCATATACACCGTTTCTTCTACCTTCATCACTATATTGATACATATCAATTCTACCTTTATATAATTCACCACTATAATTAGCATACCAAATCTTATAATTAGAGAATCTTGATAAATCCCAATGATATCTAATATCATTTAAATTACTATATAGCATTCCATTATAACCATGTACCTTAAAATAGTCTAAGAATACCAAAGCATTATAATTAATAGTATCATCCGATACCCATCTTAATCTTCCTTCACCGAAGGCTTCTAAGTCATAAGCTACTGGATAAGTAATTTTATAATCTTTAATTAGATTTAAAGCAAATGATGCTTCTTCTAATACTTCATATTCATTTCTCGCTGTACTATAAAAATATACACCTATTGGAATACCTAATCTATTACATTCAGCTGCATTTCTTCTAAATTGATTATCTTCACTAATTGTATTATCTTCAATATTTCTTAAACCAACTCTTAAAATAACAAAATCTATTCCTGATTCTTTTACTTTGTCCCAGTTAATAACACCTTGCCAACTAGATACATCTATACCTCTAACTGTCTTAGCTACTTCATTAACCTTATATTTATTATATATTTTTTCATCTTTCTTTTTTATTTGATTCATTAAATATTGTATTTCTTCAAAATCATTATTTTTATTTAAAAATTTATTAGAAAAACTTACACCTATTGTAAGTACAAAAGTTAAAACAATTATGGACGTAAAAAGAAACACCGTAAGACCACGATGACGTAAGGAAAAGCTCTTGAATTTATCAAAAATATTATATTCCATATCTTCATACTCCCATTGTAATTATACCAAAATTGTATTTAATTATAAACTGTAATATGGTACAATACCAATGAAAGAGGTGAAAGAATGAAAAAAACAATATTGACCGGCATCAGGCCTACCGGCAATCTACACATAGGCCATTACTTTGGAGCTTGTCAAAATTGGCTTCGCCTACAAGATGATTATGATTTTTATTTAGAAATAGCAGATGTTCAAGCTTTAACAGATAATTTTAATAATCCTGAAAAAGTAAGAAAGAACATCTATGAAATAACTACTGATATTTTAGCTTCAGGTATTGATCCTAATAAGGTTCATATTTTCTTACAATCTAAAATACCAGAAATAGCTGAATTAACAGTATTCTTCTCTAATTTAGTTACTGTAGCTAGATTACAAAGAAACCCTACTGTTAAAACAGAAATAGCTCAAAAGAAAGAATTATTTGGTAATGATGGTGAATCAATTACTTATGGTTTCTTAGGATACCCTGTTTCTCAAGCAGCTGATATTGTTGCTTTTGATGGTGAATTGATACCAGTTGGTGAAGATCAAACTCCATTAATTGAACAATGTCGTGAAATAGTTAGAAAGTTTAATTCTATCTATGGCGAAACATTAAAAGAACCAGAATGTATGTTTACTAAAAATAAACGTATCAAAGGTTTAGATGGTAATGATAAGATGGGTAAATCTTTAGGTAATGCCATTTATCTTGTTGATGATGAAAATACTATCAATACAAAAGTAATGGGAGCTATAACAGATCCTAACAAGATTAAAAAAGATGATCCAGCCAACCCAGATGTATGTATGGTTTACTACTATCATCAATTAGTTAATGATGAAGCATCATGTAATACTATTTGTGAAGAATGTAAAAAAGGTGCTCGTGGTTGTGTTCAATGTAAAAGAGAACTTATTACTAAGATGAATGAATATTTATCTAGTATTAAAGATCGTCGTAGATACTACGAAGAACATCCTGAAGAAGTTCAAAGAATCCTTGATGAAGGAACTAAAATGGCTCGTGAAAAAGCTATTGAACAATTAAAGAAAATCAAACACGCAATGAAAATTGATTACTAAAAAAAAGACTTTTAATAAGTCTTTTTTAAATTCTTCCATTTATACAAACTATTCCGTAATACACTTCACCAGTACCACCATTTTCGTTACTTGGTGAATGTATTTCTTTAAGTCTTACATTTTTAGCATTAGTTGTAAAAGCTAAACTAGGATCGACTCTATTACCATTTTCATCTTCTATAAAACTAGCACCTTTTTCAAGTGTTTTTCCATTTGCAACATTAATAATACTATCTGCTTTTGTAATATCCGTAACAACTCCTTGTTTAGAAGGAGCACTATAATAATAGTTACCTAGTCCTTCATTGTTATCTTCTGAAAAATCTAATGAATCAAGCATTACTTTTTCATAGCCTGTTATTGCAAAAGTCTCATTAGTAATCCAAATAGATCTCTTTGTTTCTCCACCATCAAATGGAACCTCAATTAAAATAACTCCCCTTATTTTTCCATTCTTTAAATCTTTATTATAATAACCATTTGATACTAATCCATTTAATGTAACACACATGCCTTTATATGTGTTAGAATTGCTATTCTTTAAATATATACGAGAGTCTTCATGATTCATTGAAATTTCAGTATACAAATTATCAGCTATAGCTAAAGGAGCTTTTGCTTCATTAGTAAAAGAATTAATTTCAGCTTCTATTTGTCTTGCTGACTTACCATCCACGCCCGTTTTTCCACCTATATTTCCAGTCATACCTGAAAAAACGAAAATAATTACAACAAGTAAAAGCGGAATACCAATAGCAGCAATCATAATCAAATTATTTCTTTTATTAACTCTTGCCAATTCATCAATACTAACTGTTTGATATGACTGCATAGGCGCTTGTTGATAAACAACTCCTGGTCCAGTTGGCAACGGTTGTTGCACTGGATGTGGATTAACTGCTGCTGGAACTTGTTGCACAGGTTGTGCTGGCTGTGTTGGTTGTGTTGGTTGTGTTGGTTGTGCTGGCTGTTCTGGTTGTACCTGTTCTACTGTTTGTTGTTCCA
>CAMJMP010000149.1 GCA_946407055.1 uncultured Mycoplasmatota bacterium
TAAATCAACAGCAACACCAGCAGCCATTACAGTTGCAGCACTAGCAGCAACAAATAAATGATCTTTTGGTTTAACAATAGCTGGTTCTTTAGTTTTAATCATTGCTATTTTAGTTTCTTTAGCTTTTTCGATTACACGAGGTTTAATCCTTTTGGGTATATCTTTAATAATCTTTTCTTGAGTTACTTTTGGAAGTTTTTCTTCTTTAGGTTGAATCTTCTTCTCTGGTTTGTTTGTTGCCATAACGTATTTCTTTGGTGGTTCAACTTTATCTAAAGGATGTTCTTTAACTTCCTTTTTAATTTCTTCTTTTAAATAATCTTTTAATACTTCTTCAGTTTCAATATCTTTATGTTCTATTTTATATTTAACATCTTCTAGTAATTTTTCTTCTAATTTTTCAATGTTATCTTTAATAACTTGTTTAGTTTTTTTAGCATCTATTTCATAATCTTCTTTTAAGATATCTTCAATTATTTCTTTAATATGATCTTCATCAAAGATTAGATATAGTTTTTGGTAGACATTTAGGTCTTTATCTTTAACAAAGTCTTTATACATCTTAAGTGTTTTATCTCTATTGTCAGTGCTATCTGAAGTGGAACTTAAATAATCCGGAAAATTCTTTGTGCTTTGAGTATCTGGTAGGGGAATGTTATTAGAATCTCTTAAGTTAATAACATTATTTTGTATATTATCTTCAAAAGTTTCTAATTCTTTTTTATCATTTTTCTTTTCTTTTTTGAAAAGAGAAATGATTGCTAAAAATAGCTTTACAAAGAAATCAGCTATCTTTTGAAAAATATTCCTTTTCTTCTCCATAGATATCACCAATTATAATTATATTATATTTTGGCAAAAAAAAATAGGAGTTGTCCCCCTGAGAACAACTCCAAAAAGAATAAAAAGGGGTTGGCTAGTGTGATACTAGCACCAATTCGCCTCAAAGTGAATTGGTACTTCATATACTACTCATAGAAGGTATAATTGTCAACTTTTTTTTAACAAAAAATGCACTTTTTTTTACTTTTTTTAAGCGGTTATAACCAGGGGTTAAAATGGTATATTATTGGTATAATTTTTTGTTATTTTTAGTGCCGAAAAAGTGTTTTAAGTAAACATATGTATGATATAATTTGATTAGGTGATTTATATGGATATAGGGTTAATTAAAGGTGTCGGTAGTAAATCGTTACAATATTTAAATAAAATGAATCTATATACTATAAGTGATTTAATAGAGTATTATCCATATAGATACAATATTATTAAAGTAGTTCCTTTAACAGAAGCGGAAGAAGATGAAACAGTTACTATAAAAGGTATAGTAGATACAGAGCCAAGAGTTAGTTATATTAAGAAGAATTTTAATAGAATGACATTTAGATTAAATACAGATGGCTTTTTAGTTACTGTAACTATATTTAATAGAGCTTTTTATAAGAATAATTTAAAACTAGGTAGAATGATAAATGTTATAGGTAAGTATGACAGGAAGAAGAATAGTTTTACTGCTAGTGATATTAAGTTTGAAATAATAAATGATATGAAGATAGAACCTGTTTATCACTTAGTTAGTGGTGTTACTAATAGAGGTTTAAATAAGTTAATAAATGAATGCTTTAATATGCATATTGATTTAGAAGATTATATTCCTTTATATATAAAAGATAAATATGAATTTATAGATAAATTAAAAGCTTGTTATGATATTCATTTTCCAGCTTCAACTAAATCATTAAAAGCAGCTAAGTTAAGAACAATATATGAAGAATTCTTTATCTTTATGTTTAAGATGAATTATTTAAAATATAAATATGAATTAAATAATGTTGGTTTAAAGAGAACTGTTGATAAAGATAAAGTTGTTAACTTTATAAATAGTTTACCTTTTGAACTAACGGAAGATCAAAAATTAGCTGTTAAAGATATATATAAAGATTTAATAAGTCCTAAGAGAATGAATAGATTAGTATTAGGTGATGTTGGTAGTGGTAAAACATGTGTAGCTGAAATAGGTATGTATATAAACTATTTAGCTGGTTACCAAAGTAGTTTGATGGCACCAACAGAAATACTAGCAAGACAACATTATGATAATATGACTAAGTTATTTAGTAAGACAGATGTAAAGATAGGTTTATTAGTAGGTAGTATGAAAGCTAGTGAAAAGAAAAAGGTTTGTAAACAACTAGAAGATGGAACAATAGATATGGTTGTTGGTACACATGCTTTATTAAGTGATAATGTTGCATTTAATAATTTGGGATTAGTAATAACAGATGAACAACATAGATTTGGAGTTAACCAAAGAAGTATCTTACAGAATAAAGGTATATTAAGTGATGTATTATATTTAAGTGCAACACCTATACCTAGAACTTATGCATTAACAATCTATGGTGATATGGATACATCTATTATTAAAACTAAACCTAGTGGTAGAAAAGAAATAATAACTAAGTTGGTTAAGAATAAAGAAGTTAAAGATGTATTAAATATAATGTTAAATGAAATTAAAGATGGACATCAAGTTTATGTAGTAGCTCCTTTAATAGAAGATGAAGAAGGGGAATCTAATTTAAATGATGTTGTTAAATTAAAAGAAAAGTTTGATATGGCTTTCAATAATAAGGTAAGAGTAGAAATCTTACATGGTAAGATGAAGAACAGTGATAAAGATGCCATTATGGAAGAATTTAAAAATGGGGATGTAAAAGTATTAATTAGTACAACTGTTATTGAAGTAGGTGTAGATGTTAAGAACGCTACAATGATGGTAATATTTAATGCTGAGCGATTTGGTTTAGCAACACTACATCAGTTAAGAGGTCGTGTAGGTAGAAATGATTTACAATCTTATTGTTATTTAATAAGTGATGCAGAAGCTGAAAGACTTAAAGTAATGGAAGAAAGTAATGATGGCTTCTATATCAGTGAAAAGGATTTTGAATTACGTGGTGAAGGTGACTTGTTTGGAACACGTCAATCTGGAGACATGGTATTCAAAATGGGAGATATTAGAAGAGACTTCAAAATACTTGTTCAGTGTAAAAATGATGCCAATGAGTTTGTTAGAGAGAACATAGAAGATAACTTTAAGAAATACCCACAATTCCTAAAAACTATAAAAGAATTGGAATTTATTGATTAGGTAAAATTGACAATAAATAGTAAAGTAGTATAATTTTGCTCATAGAAAGAGA
>CAMJMP010000150.1 GCA_946407055.1 uncultured Mycoplasmatota bacterium
TCATGGTGACCTTTTTGGATTTCGAAGCCGATGAATGTTTCATCTACTTTTTCATATTCAATTGGTTTACCATCTAACATAATATGAAATCCTTCATCATAAGGAACAGTCATCATAAAGTAACCATTCTTAGTTACATCAATGCTACCACTTATATAATCTCCCCTAGTACTATTAGTATCTACTAAGAATTTATCTACTTTCTTATTAATATTTTCTAAAGTGGCTGGATCCAAGTAAGCAACTTTAATATCACTGATATTATACATACCTTTATTGATAGAAATAGTTAACTTAGTTAAATTCTCTTCAGATATAGTATATGAGAATTCAGTATTATTATTGTAATAAATCCATTCACGACATGTTAATTTGTTTTTAGAATTATTAATCTTAATAGCTTGATCCCCTATTTTACATGTTTGATTCATATTCATTTTGAATGAAATAAATAGTATTTTATTTTGATATTGTTCTGGTAGATCAATTGTGAATTTGTTAGTATTATCTACTTTTATAGTATATGAATCATCAGCGTTCTTTTTAATGAATTTATTCTTTAATAAAATGTCTGAATCAAATTCAATATTTTGAATATAAGATACATAATTATTGTATGAGATAGAATCAGTAATAATGTTATATAGTAGTGCTTCTTGTTGTTGGAAAGGTGTTAACTTATTAAAATCTGATAAACTCATAACATTAGTTGTAGCGAATGCAAATGGTAATGTGTTGTTATTTTTATAAACTTTGATACCATCTTTTTCATATATTTCTTTATAACCATATAATGGTTTAGTACGACCTACAATATATTTATTATTTGTTAATAATAAGAATAATTCATTAGTTGTAGAAGTTGTTAAAGCACGATTACGATGTGTTACTGGATTGTCCATTATATCGTAATAGAAATGATTATAATCTTGATTAGATAATGAAGAATAAACAGTAGATGTACGATAATCAATATTACTATAAATACGATTTGGATTATCTGCTATATTTTCAAAATTACTAATACGATAGAATGAATTATCTTTAGTAGTAACATATTTTATTATTTCTTTCATTTCTTTATAATTATGATTATATGTTTTCTTTAATATTAATTGATCCATACGACCAGATGTAATACTACATACATAACATGTGATTACGAATGGTACTAAGAAGAATGCTTTATTTTTATATTTACGCATTAATAGAATTGATACAAAGATAACTATTAAATTGAATGCTACACCAATACAATAGAATCTTGCTTCTGTTATATTACCAATTATAAAGAAGATTAAAGCTAATGTAGAATAGAAGAATATTTTTTTAATATCTACTTTGTTTTTAAATAGATTCTTTAAGAATTCAGCTATTAATAAAATATATAATGGCATGAATGGAATAAGTATTTTAGAACTAATATACATAGTACCATTCATTACATAATTAAATAATGGGAAGATAACTGGTAAAGTTAAACATAAACCCATAAAGATATTTTCTTTTTTCTTTTTAAAGAAATCGATTACAGCTGGTATTACAATTGCTGTTAAACCTACTCCATAGTTATCATAGAAAATATAATTTAAATGTACATTAGGTAATAGAATATCTTTATATGGAATAGTAATACCTGTTGCTTCTCTACTATTAAGTATTGCTGCCATAGTAGGTAGAATTAGAATACTAGATGCAAGTATACCTACGATAATTGGCATTAAGAATGGAATACCTACTTTAAAGAATGATTGAACAGTAACTTTTTTAGTTTTAATTAAGTATTTATAAATACCATAAATAACTAAAACAAGAATACCAGCAATACTATAATAATAGCTTGTTAAAACCATTAAGAAGACACTTAATGATAATAACCATCCTTTATTATCATCTAGTTTTTTATCCACACCAAATAAACCTAATAATAGGAATGGCATGTAATTAATAAACATTATATGTCGATGAGAATGCATATTTAAACATGTAGCACAAGCTAGACATATAGTACTAAATAAACATATTTCACTATCATATTCTTTCTTTCTTAAGAATATATAAATAAGAATAATATCTGCTATAACAGTACCAATAGACATAGTTGTAATATATTGAGCCATAGGTACTTTAGGCATTATGTAAGAAAGCCATAATAAAGGATTGAACAAACCATAATAAGCAAAGTTATAGATGTTTTGTCCACTACCAATATTTAATGCAAAATCAGGAAAGAATTCATGTGATTCATAGAATAAAGTTCTTAAATATTCTGGGAAAGTAACATGTTGACTTATCCAGTCTAAATTAGAACCATATAAAAATGTAGTTCCTGATATAACGAAAACAATGCCTAAAAAAGATAAAATAATTATTCCTAAGTAAAGAATATCTTTTTTATTAAGCGTCTTCATTCGATTCACTCATCCATTCATAATAAGATAACCAGTCTTCGTGTTCAAACATGTGATCAAATGTTGTTTGAATGAAACTTTGACTCTTATATAAACCAATAATTCTTACTTTTTTCTCTAATGTTTTACCATCAATTGAAGACATTTCATCTTCATGAGCTGCTATATTATCTTTGCTATAATAATGACCAAAATAATATAGTTTACTCTTATCATCAACTAATGATGTTACAAATTGACTAGCCATTTTATGATGTTGATGTCCATATTCACCATCTGGGTTATGAACAACAATTAAGTCCCAGTCTTTTAGAGCAATAATTGCTTCTAAATCTTTCATCATGTTTTCTTTAGAAGAATTCCAATTATCTCTTTCACCATTAGTTTTATCTGGGTAACCTAACATAATATATTTATCATTAGTTTTAGACATTACTTGTTTAAATTCATTTACTCTAGTTTTATTAGTACCACAAGTAATACATACAACTAAATAATTATCTTCTATTAAATGTGCTCCACCCCATAAGATATCATCATCTGGATGAGCTACAATCATTAATTTATTTGTTTTAGATAAGTCAATATCTTTAAAGTTTTTATTAACTCTATAAGGCATTAGATACCAAATAATAAAGCCACCTACTAGTAAGATTAAAACTGCTAAAATAGCTAGTAATAATTTATATTTTTTTATTATAAAATCCTTTATCATAATGGGACTCCTTCCTTATATATACCCATAATAATTTTACGCTTTAGGGTCCTTTTTGTCAATGAAGCAGGCCTTATGAG
>CAMJMP010000151.1 GCA_946407055.1 uncultured Mycoplasmatota bacterium
TTATCTTCTACACTCTTACTAATTACACCAACTGTATCTCTATTAATATCATAAGCAATAACTCCATCATTGCTTAATTTACCAGTACTTGGTCTTAAACCAACTAAACCAGCAGCTGAGGCAGGTAATCTAACTGAAGAATTAGTATCTGTTCCTAATGCTACACTACCAAAAGATAGAGCAAGAGCTACTGCACTCCCTCCACTACTTCCATAAGATGTATAACCAACTCTAAAAGCATTATTTACATAGCCATAAGAACTTTTACTATCACGTGCAGAAAAAGCAAATTCACTCATATTTGCTTTACCAATAATGATTGCTCCTTCACTTTTTAATTTCTTAATAACTTCAGCATCATCCACCGGATAATTATCAGCTAATGCCTTAGCTCCAGCTGTTGTGGGCATTCCTTTAACATCTATATTATCTTTAACAATAATAGGAATCCCGTGTAATCTACCCTTTATTTCGCCTTTCTGACGTAATTCATCCATTTCCTTAGCTTCTTCCAATATATTAGGATTTACTGTTATTAAGGCATTAAAAGTACCGTTATAAGTATTTATTCTATCTAAATATAGATTAACCAGTTCATAAGATGTAATAACACCTTTATCAAGATAATCTATTTGTTCAGTCATTGTTAATTCGGTTATATCAACAACACTTTTATTTAGTGCTTTAACAGGTGTTGTTAGTAACAAGAAAACAATTAAAATATAAACTATTTTTCTTATCATCAACCATCACCCAGTTATTTATTATAACAAAAAAAGAACAGATAATAATCTGTTCTTTACACAAATTTTATGCTTTAAAAGTAAAAATATAATCTAAGATTTGAACATCGTCACCTTGCTTAGCACCTAATGCTTCTAATTCATCATCAATGCCCATAGCTTTTAAACGTCTTGCAAATCTTTGAACACCTTCATCTTCTTGGAACTTAGTCATTAATAATAATTTCTCAATTTCTTCACCTTTAATAATCCAAACACCTTCATGATCTCTAGATATAGTATAAGGTTTTTCATTCTTAAATTTATATATTACATGACTTTCATAATTAGTATCTTCATAAATAGGTTCTAATTCTGTATTATCTAACATATCAGCTAGTTTATTTATTAATTCTTCTACCCCTTCATTATTCATTGCACTAATCACAACAACTTCTTTATCAGGATATTTCTTTTTAAATGCTTTTAAATTAGCTTCTGCCTCTGGTAAATCCATTTTATTAGCAACTATTAATTCAGGTTTTCTTGCTAACTTCTCATCATAAGCTTCCAATTCTTTTCTAATTATTTCATAATCTTCAATCGGATTTCTTCCTTCAAAAGCACCCATATCTAAAACATGAGCAATTACTTTTGTTCTCATAGCATGTTTTAAGAATTTTTCTCCTAAACCAGCACCTTCGCTAGCTCCTTCAATTAAACCAGGTAAGTCAGCCATTACAAAAGTTCTATTATCTTTTAATTTAACAACTCCTAAATTAGGATTTAATGTTGTAAAATGATAAGCTGCTATTTTAGGATTAGCATTACTTATTAAAGATAATAAAGTACTCTTACCTACTGAAGGCATTCCAACTAAACCAACATCCGCTAATACTTTTAATTCACATTTGATAACTCTTTCTTCACCAGGTTCACCATACTCACTCATTTTAGGAGCTGGATTCTCTTGGGTAGCAAAAGCAGTATTACCTCTTCCACCTCTACCACCATGGCAAATAACGAATTCATCACCATCATTAATTAAATCACAAATAACTAAACCAGTATCATTATCAAATACAGTAGTTCCTTCAGGCACTTTAATAATTACATCTTTAGCATCAGCTCCATGTTTATTAGAACCTTTACCATTAGTACCTTTTTCACCTTTTACTTGTTTAGCATATTTTAAATCTACTAATGTTTTTAATCCTTTATCTACTTTAAAGATTATATCGGCACCCTTACCTCCAGAGCCACCATTAGGTCCTCCGAAAGGTATAAACTTTTCTCTTCTAAAAGATGTACAACCATCTCCACCTTTACCAGCTATAATCTTTACTATAACTTCATCAACATACACGTTTTATCACCTGCCTCCAATTGCAGTTTCTTCAGTTTGCTTTTGTTCAAAATCTTCCTTAACATTTGCCTTTATCGTTAGCATTTCTACCATTAATTTACTCATTAATTCTATAGCTTTTTCTGTCTTACCAGTTTCACGGCAGAACTTTTGCATACGGTCTACAAAATCCATTCTTGCTCTAATATCTTTAATAGCTGGAGAATACTTATAATCTGGATCAGTATCTTGAATATCTCCTAATGTCATAATGAATGTTCTACATAAATAACCAAATAAATAATCAACAACTTTATACTTTGTTTCTACATCTAAACCATCAAAGTTCAAAACATTACCACGAACATAACTATTTAAATCCTTAATATACAATTCTGCTAACGGAAGTTCATAATCTTTATTATTTAATCTTACGTATGTCATCTTATTATCACCATAATAAGTATAACATAAATAAAAGACCTTAAAAAGGTCTCTTAACTAAGCTTCGTAAACACTTACTTTTTTCTTATCTCTGCCTAATCTTTCGAACTTAACAGTACCAGAGATTTTAGCGAATAAAGTATGATCTTTACCCATTCCAACGTTTTCACCTGGATAAACTTTTGTTCCTCTTTGACGGTATAAAATACTACCTGCAGAAACAGTTTGTCCATCAGCTGCTTTAGCACCTAATCTACGACCTCTTGAATCTCTACCGTTTTGAGTAGAACCTTGAGCTTTAACGTGAGCGAATAATTGGATATTTAAACTTAATCTTTTCATATTATTAATCCTCATTTCTAATCTCAATATTTTTTGGATACTGACTTTTTAATTCTTCTAACATAGTTATTAAATTATCTAATAACTTTTGATTAACATCAGTATTCTCTTTTGTTCTGATTATTAATAAACCAGAATTCTCTTCGTAATCTAAAGAATCTTCTAATGCTAAGATACCATTTACAGTAGTTATTGCCATTGTGCTAACTGCAGCACACACAATATCATTACCATAAGTATCATAATTAGCATGACCCTTTATAACAATTTCATAAACACTATTATTTTCCCTTTTTATATTAATCTTTATCATAACTATTTAACAATTTTCTTAACAGTTAACTTAG
>CAMJMP010000152.1 GCA_946407055.1 uncultured Mycoplasmatota bacterium
CTCCTATATTTAAATTATAACACAAAAGAAAAAAGAACATTAAAGTTCTTTTATACACAAGTGTAACCTCCGTCAACAGGCAAAATTACTCCTGTTACATAACTTGCTTCATCACTTGCTAAGAAGATTGCTGCTGCATTTAATTCTCCTTCTTTACCATATCTTTGCATTGGTACATGTGATTTAGCAAATTGTTGGAACATATCTGTGTCTAATACAGCTGTAGTTAATTCAGTATAGAAATAACCTGGACAGATACTATTTACAGTAATTCCATATTTAGCAAGTTCAGCTGCAGCTGCTCTAGTATAGTTAACAACTCCACCTTTACTTGAATGATATGCAATTGTAGGTATTTCTGTATTACCAACCATACCATACATAGAAGCTATATTAATAATTCTTCCATAATTATTTTCTTTCATGATATTACCAAATGCTCTAGTCATTTTAAATACTGATGTCATATCTGTTGCGATAGTGAAATCCCATTCTTCATCAGTCATTTCTAAAGCACCTTTATCTTTAGAAGATCCTGCACAGTTAACTAAAATATCAACTTTACCATAAGTAGCTTTAGCTTGTTCTGCTGCAGCATTTATTTCTTCAGTAGAAGTAACATCACACTTAACTGGTAAAACACGTACTCCTTCTTGTTCTAATTCCACTTTTAATTCTTCTAATCTTTCAATACGACGAGCAAGAATTACTAAGTCAGCTCCTTGTTTAGCAAATGCTCTACACATTTGTTTACCTAAACCAGATGAAGCTCCACTAATAACTGCTACTCTTCCTTTTAAATTAAACATTTTCCATTCTCCATTCATAATAACATTATATCATTATTATTCATTTTTTATACCACTTTTTATATTATTAAACTATAATATAGTCAAGGAGATGGAATTGTGGATAAATTGAAAAAGATGATCAACGAAATCGTTGATAAAATCAAGAGTGATAAAGGCTTCGCTTCGAAGTTTAAATCAGATCCAATCAAAGCCGTTGAAAGCGTTTTAGGAGTAGATTTACCAGATGATCAAATCAACAAAGTTGTTGATGGAGTTAAGGCTAAAGTAAGCCTTGATAATGCTGGTGATTTATTATCCAAAGCAAAAGGACTATTTAAATAGTCCTTTTTTACTTTCTTGTTAATGCCAACTTCCGTGCTTCTTCTCTTGCGATGTGCTGTAATTCAACATCACCTTTATTATATCTATTAATATAATCAAACATTGAATTAGCATCATCAATCAAGTTATTTCCCCCAACTCCCATTTCACTTGGCTGACAAATAACAATATCATTATCTTGCAAATCAATTACTTTACGAATCGTATAATCATCACACGTTCTTCCATAACCACATATCCATTCTCTAGAAATATCTGGAGTTTTTTCTTTTAATCTAAATATCAATCTTCTCAAAAAAGACGGATGACATAGTGGAAAATATAACTTTTGTAAATTCAATCTTTCGCTATTGTTCTTTAAATTGAATTTTGCATAATGGATTTGACCATCACATACAGCCATTGTAAATATATTTAAATCTACACTAAATCCCATATTTTCTAGTATCTCAACCAAACATAAAGTAATAGCACCCCTATTAAATATTTGTTCAGAAGAAACATCACACAAAACTGAAGAATTATAATAAATATCAATATGCTTTCTTTTAGGATTTTCTCTATCAAACATTGATAAAGGACTTCCCTCCAAATAAGCTTTAACATCTGGAGCATATCCAACATAGTAATTATACTGTCGACCCCTTGCCCCTTTCATTTTTATATACTTTTCTAAAGAATATTTAAGCTCAACCAATTTTTCAAACTCTTCATGAAACCCATATTTACATAATTCTTGTGCTTCATTATATGAATGTGTTTTAGTAAAACTATATGTTCCAGTATTACTTGCTAAACTTTCATCTTTAAATGAACGACATATTGGAGCTTCATCATTATATCTTAAAAACTCAGTAATAGAATCAAAGTCAAACTCCATAACATTATAATCATCTTTTTTAAAATACTTATACATAAGCTACCTCGTCAATGTTAACTTTTTAATTCCATCCATATATTTATTTGAATTAGGAACATTTCTCATGTTTCCAATAATTGTATTAACATCATCTTGACCCAAATTTCTAACTATATTAGTTCTAAGAATTAATTCTACTGGGAAATTATTAACATGCTTTTTATATACTTTACCAATTCCTCTAGTAGATACAATGTGATGAATCTTAGCTTTATCAACAGCATCTCTAAATCCCCACATAAACTCTAATACTTCATCATTAGGATATAAGTTTTTTTCTAACTTTCTATCATAATCCATAAATATGTTATCGAATCTGTCCAATGTAGCACCATCTAAGGCATTTCTTCCTACATATTGTAAGTCAGATCCTTTACCCCATGTATTAGCAGCAGCTACAATTCTAAAATCCGGATGTCTATCAATTGTTTCATGAGGGAATGCCATATAACCATTCGCTAATGCTGAGTTAATAACAATTAATGCTGTTGGATCAGATGCATCAATTTCATCTAAGTTAAATAATCCGCCATTTTTAAATGCTCTATAGAATTCTGTTTCTCTATAGTTACCACCAGCATCAATAAATCCTGTTAATTTAAATTCATTAGATGCATTGTTTGTATAGTACATATGAAGTCCAAGTGCATCAGCTACTTGTTGAACAGCAACATTCTTACCACTACCAGCAGGTCCTATTAATAATACCGGTTCATTCAATTGAACTTGGCTTAATAACTCTTCAAACTTTTCATGATAGAAAGCTCCTTTTGTTTTACCTAATACTGTATCTTTTAATTTAATAATATGAACTACTGGAAGACTTATATTATTAACATATTCATTTAACTTTTCATCAAATTTATCAGTTAATTCTCTATCAATTGTTTCTTCCAAATTATTCTTTTCAATTGATTCTTTAATTAATTTAAGTACTTCTCTTTGTGTTTGACCATCTAATTCTTTTACTATATAATCAGTAATTCTCTTTTTAGGGTCATCACTAGCTAAGTAATCTTCAACATTCTTTTCAATCTTTTCTCTAACTGCTTCATTAGTAACTTGTACTAATAACTTGTTTAATCCACCAATTAATGATTCAGCATTTTCTCTATTATT
>CAMJMP010000153.1 GCA_946407055.1 uncultured Mycoplasmatota bacterium
TTGGTGCTTTATAATCAGCAGTATCTGCCATTAAGGAAACACTTTCTAATAAATCTTCTATAGATGCTGTACCAGTTGCATCTTCTACTGTTTTAGCAACTGATTTGAATTCTTCTAAGTTGTCTATTCTTAGTTCATTTTCTAATGTTTGATCTTCATATTCTTTTCTAATACCTGATTCTTCTAAGACATATTCTACTATTTCAGTTAGTGATAAGTCTTCAGTTTCTTCAGTCATTTTTTCAATTAGCTTTTTAAATTCTAATTCTTTACCTTTAGAGATGGCTTCAAACATTGAAATATTGTTCTTTCTAGCTTCATCTTCTAACTTTTTAAGTGTTGCTTCACCAATACCTCTTTTAGGTACATTTATTACTCTTCTAAGGCTTATTTCATCGTGAGGATTAACTAGTAATCTTAAATAACAAATGATGTCTTTAATCTCTTTACGACTGTAGAAATAAGTACTACCAACAATACGATATGGTATTACTTTTTTATTAAACTCTTCTTCGATAACACGAGATTGGGCATTAGTTCTATAAAGAACACAAATATCTTTCTTTTGATAGCCTTCTTTTAATAAATCATTTATTTCATCTATTACCATTTGAGCTTCGTGACGTCCATCATAAGCACGAATGTATTTAACTTTTTGACCTTCACCTAAGGAACTCCAAAGATTCTTTTCTTTTCGTTCTTTGTTATTCTTAATTATTGAATTTGCTGTATCTAATATAGAGGTTGTAGAACGATAGTTTTCTTCTAGAGGAATAACAGTAGCATCTTTATAATCTTTTTCAAAGTTTAAGATGTTATGAAAGTCTGCACCTCTAAAACCATATATAGATTGATCAGGGTCACCTACAACAAAGATATTCTTTCTTTTTTTAGCAAGTAACTTAGATAATTTATATTGTACTTCATTAGTATCTTGATACTCATCTATTAATAAATATTCATATTTATCTTGATAGTATTCTAGAACATCTTTATGTTTAGTAAATAATTCTACTGGTAACCTTAGTAAATCATCAAAA
This sequence comes from uncultured Mycoplasmatota bacterium, assembly GCA_946407055.1. Taxonomy (GTDB): domain Bacteria; phylum Bacillota_I; class Bacilli_A; order RF39; family UBA660; genus Coprovivens. Next base: position 1,041 of record CAMJMP010000153.1, read on the forward strand.
TCTACTGAGTTATTCTTTTCTAACATATCTTGATAGGCATAATAAATACTTTCGACCATTCTATCTTGGGGTGTATTTAAGTATTTAGTTATTTCATCTGGTTCTAACATTTCATTTTTAATAAAGCTAATTCTATTTCTAACGTAGGAAGGAAGTACTTCTTTAGGATTAAGATTCTTAGATTTAATAATCTTTTTAATTAGAGTTAGTACATCATCACTATCTAAGATAGAAAAATTACGATCAATATTAAGTAATGGTGCATTTTCTCTTATAATACGTACTCCTAAAGAGTGGAACGTTCCGACAAAAGCATTGTTATCTGGAACCATTTTTTCTAGTCTTTCTTTCATCTCTTTAGCTGCTTTATTAGTAAAAGTAATAGCTAGTATTTTATAAGAAGGTATTCCAGAATCTATTAAGTAAGCTATACGAGTTGTTAAAACTTTTGTCTTACCTGATCCAGCACCTGCTAAAACTAAGCAAGGACCATCTTTATGTAATACTGCTTTTTTTTGTTGTTCGTTTAAGTTGTTTAAATAATCCATGGTGCACCTTCTTTTCATTGTTTATTATAACATGAAAAGAGTTTGATACATATAAAAAAGAAGTACTTTTGTACTTCTTATAAATGTTCCATTATAGCAATGTTTTTTTCTAGTTTTTCAATTAAATCATCGCTATCATATTTTGAGAATATATCATCAAATGTAGCAGGTTCAATTAAGAACATATTATAGAATCTTAAGAATGCTTCTTGATAATTATCTATTCCTAATTTCTTTAAATATTGAATGTTAGCAATAACGATAGATGAAGATTCACTTATTTCATTAATAGCTTCTCTAGGAACATCTTTAACAAATTCGTTGATGTTCTCTTGTGAGAAATCTAAGCCTTCTAGAAATGCTACTTTTTGTTTAGGATTATCATTTAATGTGTCTGCTAATTGTTTATCTATTTCTTTTAATTTATCGCTCATATTAACTCTCCTATCCTAATACCTTTTTAGAAATCTTTTTAACAGATTCTTCTGATTTTCTAGAATTGAATAATAATGATACATAAATTATTTCATTGATCATATTATTAGCATCTTGATTTCCTTTTAATAATTCTCTTATTAAATAGTTTGCATTTCTTTCAAATTTATTACGTGAGAAATATTCATCACATAATTGATATGTATTTCTATCTATTAATTCAGCTTTTAATTCATCTTCTAAAGTATTCTTAACTTTATCAAATACTTCTATTTCATTATCTTCTAATGTAATAGCTTTATAATCTCTTAAGTTATTGTAATAAACTTTTAGAGATTCAACTAACATTTCAATATTACTTGAATGAGTACCATTTTCTTTAATCATTCTATTTGTTTCTTCACGACGAATTATTTCATCTAATTTTGGATTACCAAATTCAGAAGCAAATGTTCCGATCTTATAAATGAATCCTTGGTATGCTTTACCATCTGATTCATCGTAGTATTCTATATTATTATCTCTACAGTATTTAACTTTAGCCATTACGCTATCTGAGTTAACTGCTAGAGCTTCTGGTGCAGAATCTAATAAGTCTTCTTCACCAATTTCAATAATGTCATCAATACTATTTAGTAATTCTATTGGACTCTTCCAATAAATACCAAATTCATGTTTACCATTACGACGATAGATTGAGATACCATAATCTTTTAAGATTTCAGTATCTGATGCTACATATTTATTGTTCTTAGCTAATACTGGAGCATAGTATAATTCTTCTTTTTCATCTGGTTCCATATCTAAGTTAGCTAGAATAGAAATACTATCTTCTAATTTAGATGGATCATATTTTAGAAGAGTGAAATTATCTTCTCCTAATTTTTTACCAGTACTTTCAATCTTTTCAGTTCTTTCTTTTAAACCTTCTAATAGAACGTCAGCAAATAACTTACCATTTAATAATTTCTTAATTGATTCATCTTTTAATAATTTAGATCTTAAGAAATTAATCTTTTGTGATAATTCTGGATCAGTTAAATGCATGTAACCATCATCAGTTATTAAATAGATTGCTGTTTCATCAGCACCTATAATATCTAATTCTTCATAATTTCTTCTGACTAAGTTTAGATCAGCAT
>CAMJMP010000154.1 GCA_946407055.1 uncultured Mycoplasmatota bacterium
CCAGACGGACCCAAGAAAGAATGGTCAAGAATTTCATTTGCTTTTTCCGGCCGTAAAACAACTGTATCATCAGCAATGACTGGTGACGTAAGTATGACCGGAAAATATTACCTCGTTATTGATTATTCGGAAGTAGAAGATATAGCTGGTAATAAAGTAACTGGTGTAAACGGAACCGGTGCAGGTGGAACTGTATCTTTTGGGCCATTCAATTTCGATAACACACCTCCAGTTTGTGATGGAAATGACGGTAAAACAAATTGGACTAAAGGTGGTTATACAATAAATCAATACTGTAGAGATAATGATGGAACTGATGATCAAAGTGGATGTAAAAAACGTACATATACAACCATGTATTTTGATACACAAACAATTAAAAGTGATAATGTTACTATTTCTGATGAAGCAGGTAATGAAGCAGTTTGTGATTATAATGTTTATATTGATAACACTGCACCATCTTGTGGATTAAATAATGGTAAAACAAATTGGACAAAAGGAGAAGAAAAGATTACTCAATACTGTGTAGAAGATGAAAATACTCAAATTGGTTGTGAGAAAAAAGAATACTCAAACACATGGAGTGGATCAGTTGATGTTCAAACTTCTACTATTACTATAAAAGATAGAGTTGGTAATACTAAACTATGTGATGTAAATGTGTACTTAGATAACATTCCACCAGTCTGTTCATTTAGTTATACTAGCAGTTCAGTAGTCTTAAATTACACTGAAAACCATGTTAAAGAATTCGGGCTATCTACATTTTATGGCAATCCTAATGGTGCTTTAAGTAATGGCATAATACATAATACTACTTATTATGGAATAGTAAGAGATAGGGCCGGAAATGAATGCTATATTCAAACAACAGTAAGGAATACAATTGATAGATATACTAAAAAATCTAAATATTGTAATAGAGAAGTAGTATCATGGCAGCAAACTGCTAAAAAATGTAATTACAATGGTAAAACTCAAAAATGGAAAACTTGTGAAAGAAAAGATGATGGTGAAGGTGGATACGATTATTATTGGAGCTATACAACCAAATATAATCAAAGTAGATGTTTTGATTACACTGCTTTCGATTGTACATCTAATCACTATCAAGATGGAACAAACTATGAATGTTACGATGCTTATGGCTTAGGTTCTGGAAAAACTACAACAGAAAGTACTTGTAGTAGTAGTGGTTGGTCTTGTAGTTCTAGCTATGTTAACCAAACACATTACGATTGTTCACCTAACTATAAGTATTCTTTCGATGCAGAAGTTACTACAGATGTAACCGATTGTAAAAAAGCAACAGTTTCTAAATGTAATTCTTCAAATTATAGTAAAAGTAACGTTACATGTGATAAATATATTGGTTGTGAAGATGGATATACAAAGATAAATGATAGTTACTGTCATAATTAAAAGGAATATTCTTAATATTCCTTTTTTCATGTTATAATAACCTTGGTGATGCATATGAAACATGTATTCTTAGTAAATAAATTTAGTTTAAAAAGTAAAACAAATCAAGTAAGAGCAATCGTTGAAGAAGTATGTAAAAAAAGAAATATCGATTATATCATTGAACAAAATAGTGAAGAAGAATCTACAGAAGATATTTTAAAAAGATATCAAGATACTAAAGATATAATAATTGCTATTGGTGGTGATGGTACTATCAATAGAGTATTAAATGGTATAGCAGGTACTCAAAATGTATTAGGTTATATACCATATGGTACTGGTAATGACTTCTATCGAGTTAATAGAGAACTATTAACAGAAGAAATAAATAAAATAGATTTAGTACGTATTAATGAAAAATATTTCATTAATACAGCTTGTTTTGGTATTGATGCTGATATAGCTAATTCAGATGAAATAGTACATAGTAAACTAATACCTAAAAAACAAAGATATAATATGTCGCTTATTTATCATTTCTTAAAATATAAAGCTAAACAAATGACAGTAGATGTTCATAGTGATATTACTAAAGGAGAATTCACTACTGTAATCGTATGTAATGGTCGTTACTATGGTGGTGGTTACAAAGTAGCTCCTCATAGTACTTTAGATGATGGTTTAGTAGATGTTTATTTGGTAAATAAAACATCTAAACCAAACATGGCTAAAGTAATAATGAGTATTAAATCAGGTGCTCATGAAAAAGCTAAAATAGTTAAAAAATTACAAACAGATAAACTAACTATTGCTTCACCAACACCTATATCAAGTAATATCGATGGTGAAAAACTTACAGCTAATGAATTTAATATAGAAGTAATACCTAAAGGAATAGATGTCTATTATAATCAACCATTAATAGATGATATTTTAGAAGAAGATAAAAAACTATCTCTAAGGAGAAAGAAATGAAACTAGAAATAAAAGAAAAACCAACAAAGAACTTTTATAATGAAATATTATATGTTCAGACAAACTATAAAAAGATTCTAAAGAATCCATCTAAAAAAGTAAAAAAACTAACAACAAGTATTCTTTTATATCTTTTAACAGCATTAGTAGCAATCTTAGTATCTTTATATTTCTATATGCAAGATAAACCACATAATATCTTTCAATATTATGCATTCTTCTTTTTAATATTATTTATCTTTGCATTCTTCTATCTACTATTAGTTAATAGAAGACTTAACCAATTAGTTGATTATTCTAAAAAGAATCAATCAACTATATCAATAGATAACAACAACATATCTTTAATAAAAGATAAGAGTACAGTATCTATTACTTGGGATTCTTTACAAAGTATAGTAATTAATAAATATTCTATTATCTTTTTACCAAAAGATATCTCTAGTTTATATATAGCAATTAATACTGAATATAAAGAAGAAATACTTAAAGTAGTAAAGAAATATAAAAAAGAAAAACTAATACAAGATAATAATAAATAAAGAACTACACTGTAGTTCTTTTATTTATTTTATGTTAAAATAATCTTATATAATAGGTGATGCTATGAAAAAACTAATTAATAAAAAACTATTATTAAAAATATTAAATTTATTATTAATCTTATCATGTGTAGTTTATTATGCTATTAATAATAATCATAATTTATCTAATAGTATAACTAAAGAAAATAAACTAGCTAATCTAGAAGGGGACAACTGGGAATTA
>CAMJMP010000155.1 GCA_946407055.1 uncultured Mycoplasmatota bacterium
GAGTTAAATGAAGATTTAAAATTATCTGAAGATGATAATAGAAATCATGTAACTTATGCTACTATCAATCAATATGATCCAAATATCAAAGACGAAAATATTCTTAATGCTTTTCCAGATATCAATAACAAATTATTAAGAAACACTGATGGGGTAGAATTAATAATTAATGTTACCAAAGATATTAATGAAAAAACAAATAAAGAGAATAAGTCTTATGAAGAAACCTTTAAACCTAAAAAAATAATAGTAACACCAATTTTAATGTTACTATGTTTAATCGGTTATATAATTGAATTAATTTATGGTGGAATAGGTGGTTTAGCAAGTTTCTATACTAGAGACTTACTAGTACTAGGTGCTAATAATGCTACTTTAGTTCAAGAGTATCATGAAGTATGGCGTTTAGTATCATATATGTTCCTTCATGGTTCATTACTTCATTTATTAGTAAATATGTATTCTTTATATATCTTAGGTACTCAATTAGAAACTTATTTAGGTAAATTTAAATATTTATTAATATATCTAATAAGTGGTATTTGTGGTGGTATGTTATCTTGTATTGCCGTTCACTCAGTATCAGTTGGTGCTTCAGGAGCTATCTTCGGTTTATTAGGAGCTATGGCTTACTTTGGTTATCATTATCGTTTATATTTAGGTAATGTTCTAACTAGAGAAATCCTACCAATCATTGTCATAAACTTATTTATTGGTTTCTCAGTTCAAGGAATCGATAACTTCTGTCATATTGGTGGTTTAATTGCTGGCTTCTTTGCCATAATGGCTTTAGGCGTAACCAATAAAACCGAAACCAAAGATAAAGTTAATGGCTGGATATGTTTACTAATATTCATGGGAGTCATGATTTATAAATTATTCTTTTAAAAAAAACACTTACAAATGTAAGTGTTTTTATATTAATTATAAACTTCTATATAATCCAATAGCTTTTCCTAAAATAACACAATTATTTAGTATTATTGGATCCATAGTATCATTTTCTGGTTGTAATCTAATATGATCACTTTCTTTATAGAAAGTTTTTAATGTAACTTCATTATCTTCAGTCATTGCTACAACAATATCTCCATTACGAGCTACTTTTTGTTTTTGTACAATAACGATATCTCCATCATAGATACCTACATTAATCATTGATTCTCCAGAACATTTTAAAGTAAATATTTCTTCTTTTGCAGGAATCAATGTAGCAGGTAACGTAAACCAATCATTAGGATCTTCAATTGCTTCAATAGGGTTACCACAAGCAACTCTTCCTAATAAAGGAACCTTTACAATTTCTTCATCCTTAACTTCATATTCATTATCTACTAATATTTCTATAGTTCTAAATTTTGAATTTGTTTTTTTAATATATCCAGCATCTTCCAATTTCTTTAAATGTGTGTGTACAGTAGCAGGTGATGAAAGACCAAGTGCTGCTCCAATCTCACGAGTAGCAGGTGGATATCCATGTTCAACAATATATTTCTTAATATAGTCTAAGACATCTTCTTGTCTTCTAGTTATCTTATCCATTTGACTACCTCCAATGTAATATTAACATAGCAAGTGTAAAAAGTCAAACAAATGTTTATGTTCTATATTGACACGAACAAATATTCGTAATAGAATGTAATTAAGGTAAAAGGAGTGTTGTTATATGACAAAAGAAAAGAGAGGAAACTTAGCAGGAGCTTTATTGTTCTATGCCGTACTTGTATTAGGAGTAATCGTTCTAAATGCACGATGCGAATACCTAAATGAAGTTCATAATAATCAAACTGTAGAACAGCTATCCATCCAACACTAGTACCATCTAAATGGTACTTTTTCTTTTTTATCAAGCCATTTTATAGTATAATTAGTTAGAGGTTGTGATGGCATGAAAAAGAGAATCTTATTAACTTATGCTATGTATGGTAATGGCCATCGCGCTATTGCAGAATATATAGAAAGTTACTTTAAATCACAAGATCCAGAACTAGAGATTCTTGCAATCGATATATTAAAATATTCAACTCCTATCTTAGGAAGCTTAAGTCAGAAAGTAACTGACTTTTTATTACTAAAGTTTCCTTTAGGTTGGACTATGATGTATAAATCTTTTGATAATAAATTAAATAGTGCTATTGCTAGTAAACAAAGTTTAGGACTATTCAAAAATAAAAGAATGAAAAAGATAATAACTGACTTTAATCCTGATATGACAATATCTACTCATTTCTTTGGTAGTGTTTTAATTGACAGATTAAATAGAACAGGTATTACTCATACTAAACTTATTACAGTAGTAACTGATTATGAAGCCCATGCTTTATGGTTAAAAGGCTATAAAAGAGAACAAGCTATAGTTGTTGGTGACAAAGATGAAGTTAACTATCTTGTTAAGAAAGGTGTTGATCGTGAAAAGATCAAACCTTGGGGTATTCCAATTAATCCAATAACTAGTGATGACTTTGAAGTAGAAAAAGCTATCAAGCATTACGGCTTCAAAGGTAATCGCCCAATTTGTTTATTCTTTGGTGGTGGAGGTAATGGTGGAACTCATTCACTTCCATACATTAGATATATTATTAAGAGTAATCTAAATATTGACTTTATTTATGTTGCTGGTAAGAACGAAGCAGCCAAAAACAAAGTTGATAAATGGATTAAACAATATAAATGTAAAAACATTAAAACCTTTGGCTTCGTAACAAACGTTCCAGAGTTATTACAAATATGTGATTTCGTTGTAACTAAACCAGGTGGAGCACAAACAACAGAAAGTTTATATTTTAAAAGACCAGTTATCATGATCAATTCATCTGGTGGACAAGAAATAGCAAACTATAAATATTTTGTTAAGAATGGTTATGGTCGTCGCTTTAGAACACCATTTACATTTAACAGATACATGAGAGAGATATCAGAAAATCCATCTATTATTGCTCAAATGCAAAATAATATGGCTAATAATGATAATAATCATGCTATGGAAAAATTATATAAACTAGCTACAAATATATTGAAAGAAGATGATTAGATGAATATCTCCATGACATGCCATCTTCAAGAAGAACCATTTGCTTCTATTAAATCTGGTACCAAAACAATTGAAATGCGTTTATATGATGAAAAAAG
>CAMJMP010000156.1 GCA_946407055.1 uncultured Mycoplasmatota bacterium
CATAAACAACAATTAAAAGATAATCAAAGACATTTAATTTACTTCTATATTTATACATTTTTTTAGAATTAATATCATATAAACGATACTTTAATTCTTCTTTTCTATTCTTATTAATAGTCTTAGTATTGTTATATATTGTCTTAAAATTCTTAAAGAAGAATCTTATCTTACCTATAATTGTCTTAAAATATACATCATTGCCTTTTATAGCGTTTATTTCAAAATAGTTATTAGTTTGATCAACAAATATAACAATAAAATTAATAATATTACTAAAGAAATTAGATATCTTATTAAAACTAATACCTATTAGATTAAATATATTAAATACAAAACCAAATGATTTAGCTAAATCTTCTTTCTTTATTGTATATAACAATATATACCAAAATAGAATTCCAAATATAATCTTAAATATTAAAACATTTATATATAATAATTCCATTCCCGTAGCATAAAAGAAGAAATATATTACTAATAGAAAATATCTATGAAACCATATTATCTGTAAGTATTTTTTTAATGGTATATTACTTAATATCATAAGTACAAAAACACTTACTAATAAACTTATAAATATAACTGGATTATAAGGAAAGAAACAAGCAATTATATATAAAATAAATATAATTATCTTTGTTAAAGGATTGATATTATGTGTTACTGACTCTTCATGATTATATGTAACCAAATACTTATCCAACATGTCTATATATTTCCTTTATTAATTCTTTTATATCAGTATATTCTAATATATTGTGGTCCATTGCTTGAACACACTTTGTAAACTCTACAATAGGTGCAATATTAACATATTTATACAATTTATCATTGTAGAATATGTCTTTCTCTCCCTTTAACACTAGTAAACCATTGTTGATAACAAACACTTTATCAACAAGATTAAATAAATAACTAGGATTATTTTCTAATACAATTATTGTCTTCCCAAATTTATTCTTTAATTTTATAAATAATTTTTTAAAATTCTCTATATCCTTAAATACCATTCCATCAAAGAACGAATCTAATATAATCGTTTCTGGATTATAACTTAATACACAAGCTAGTAAAACTCTCTTTTGCTCAATAGAACTTAGTTTATTAGGATCTCTATCAATAAAACTATCATCTAATCCTACTATTCTTAAAGAATCACTTACATGTTTAGTAACATTACTAACTTTATAATTATAATTCTTCATAGTAGTACTTATTTCTTTTTTAACACTGTTCTCCAAGAATTTATTCTTTATACTCGTATAAACAAATCCAGTCTTTTTTCTTAAAGCGTTTATATTATCTATATGACTATTTCTTTTAATAGATACATTATCTATTATTATTTCTCCCTTATTAGGTCTTTTTATAAGCAATAATAACTTACCTATAACATCTAGATTATCTCCTAAGAAACCAACTATCTCACCTTTATGGATATCTAAATTAATATTTTCTAAATACTTCTTTTCAATTGATGAAGATCTGTTATCAATTAATGTTAAATTATTAAATGTTATTTCCATAATTTCTTCACCAACGTTTCTTTATTTAAATAAGTTTTATTAATTAAACCATACAATTGTAATTGGGTAGAAATATCAATCATAAAAGGTAGATCTAAACCTAATCTACGAAGAATCTTCTCTTCTTTAAATACATCTAATGTCTTTCCATCAATAGCACTTATACCATTGTATAAACATAAAGTATAATCAGTAAATAAAGTATCATTCATATCAGAAGTAACATTGATTAAAATAATATCTTTATAATTTAAATAATTTAATAACAATATCTTAGTTCTATTATCTAAATAACCTAACAAACCATCTATACAAAGATAACTAGGTTTCATCACAGCATAAGAAAGAATCTTAACTAACATCTTATCACTCTTAGTTAAAGTATCTATTGCTTTATTTAATATTTTATTAATAGAAAAGAAATCATTTAATTCTTTAAGTACATGTTTAATTTCTTTAGGTGATACATTAATATTTTCAAGTGAGTATCTTATTTCATCTTTAACTATCTCTTTAACAAAACTATTATCATCATAAACTACTGAAATATATCTTTTAATAATATTAAAGTTTTCAGAAGTTACAGCTACTCCACTAATATCAATCTCTCCATCATAAGAATATTCATTATTAAGTAATCTCAGTAATGTAGTTTTACCTGATCCAGATGGGCCGATAATAGATAGAGTTTTATTTTTTGGCAAATAAAAATTTAAATCTTTAAAGACTTGGGTTTCATCATAAGAGAAATGTACGTTCTTCAAGCGAATATAACTCACTATCATCACCCCACTTAAGGACATATTATACAATAAAATAAGAAAAAAAAAAGTACTATTTGTACTTTTCTAACGTAATTACCTTACCTTTTTCTAATGTTTTAGGAATATCAATTAAACGTTGATTACTAGAACCTCTAAAAGCCACTTCAAAACTCTTTAAATCAAGAACAAAAGGTCCATCAACTAAAACATCTATGTAATTAAATACTTCTTTATATAAAGGATTTTTTTCACCCATTTTTTCTAAGTCTTCATAAATGAATCCAGTATAACACCAAACGTTCATACCTTTTTCTTTAACATACTTAGCTAACTCTACTAAAGCTTCAATCTGACTCATTGGATCTCCACCAGAAAAAGTCACACCAGCTTGGAATTCAAGTTCATCAATTTGCTTTTTAACATCATCAATACTTACTTCTACACCACCATCAAAATCCCATGTTTCAGGGTTATGACATTCCTTGCAATGATGAGAACATCCTTGAAACCAAATAACACTTCTAATACCTTCGCCATCAACTATACTATCTTCTTGTATATCAGGCATAGCTAGCCTTACAAATCCCTTCTTCATCTCTACCTTCTCCTCTACACAAAAAATTATAGCACAAAAAAACAAACTGTTATCAGTTTGTTTTCTTTTTCATAGCATCTCTGAATTTTCTTTCTATCAACTTTACAGGTTGTGACTTATCTTTTAAGATTCCAGAGATTGACATATCGTTATGTAAGTAGTAAATGATTTGAGCAACTAATTTAGAGCAGTCACAAACATGTAACCATTCACACTTCAT
>CAMJMP010000157.1 GCA_946407055.1 uncultured Mycoplasmatota bacterium
GTTATGTGTGGTGATTTAAACGTTGCTCACGAAGAGATAGACATTAAAAATCCTAAACCAAATATGGGACATGCTGGTTTTACTAACGAAGAAAGAAATAAATTCACTGAACTATTAAATTCTGGCTTTATAGATACATATCGTTACTATAATCCAGATAAAATAGAATATACTTGGTGGAGTTATTTGTTTAACGCTAGAGCTAATAATGCTGGTTGGCGTATTGACTACTTTGTAGTCTCAAAATCTATCATTGATAACGTAACAGATACTCATATCTATACAGATATCTATGGTAGTGATCATTGTCCTATTTCTATTGATATAAATTTGTCATAGTAAAAGGTGACTTAATAATCCTTTAGTGTTATAATACAAACCATTAAAGGAGTGGGGGTTTTATGAAAGAAAAGTTTAAAAACAAGTATATTGCTTGGGGAACCACAGCTTTCTGTGTTTTAGCAGCAATGTTACTATTATATTTCTTAATAGCTAAATGGCGTTTTCTATTATTGATATTCAAAAAGATATTAAGTATCTTTGCACCATTTATTTATGGATTTGTAATAGCATACTTACTAAACCCAGCAGTTAATTTCTTTGATCAAAAGATTTACTCACAAATATTACCAAATGTAAAAAAGAATAAACCAAAAATAATAAGAATCCTAGCACTAGCAACAGCTACTATAATTTTTATTAGTATTCTAGTTGCATCATTCTTCTTACTGATTCCAAGTATTATAAGAAGTATCGATACACTTGTTACTAACTTTGGGACATACTTGAATGATAGTAAAGAATTTGTTCTATCATTTGTTGAAACAGACAGTATGAAAGAATTAATCGATAGTGCTTACAAGAGTATTTATTCTAATAGTGTTAAATGGTTAAATGCTGATAACTTAGAAGGTGTTTTCTTTGCTATTAGAGACGGTATCGTAAGTACTTTTGTATTCTTATATAATATAGTTATTGGTTATATCATTTCTATATATATCTTATTTGATAAAGAAAAATTTAAAGCTCAAATTAAAAAATTATTATTCTCTATTTTAAGTAAAGAAAAAGTAGAGATAATATTAGAAAATACACGTTACACTGATAGAGTATTCGCTGATTTCTTCTCAGCTAAGTTAATTGATTCAGCCATTGTTGGTATCATTTGTTTTATCTTCATGGTACTATTCAATTGGCCATATCCATTAATCGTTGCTGTTATCGTTGGTGTAACAAATATTATTCCATACTTTGGTCCATTCATTGGAGCTATACCATCAGCTGCTTTAATTCTATTAGTTAAACCAGTTGCTTGTATTCCATTCTTAATCTTTATTATCATCTTACAACAATTTGATGGAAATATCCTTGGTCCAAAGATCTTAGGAAGTAAAACAGGATTAAGTAGTTTCTGGGTATTGTTCTCAATCCTAGTATTCAGTAAAATATTTGGTTTCATCGGTATGATTATCGGTGTACCAATCTTCTCAATTGTTTATTCATTTGTTAATAATATTTTAAAGAGAAGATTAAAAGAAAAGAAACTACCACAAGATTCTAAAGACTATGAAAGAATTGTCGGTTTTAATAAAAAAACTGGTAAACCAATTTATCAAAAATAAGCAGTTCAACTGCTTTTTTTATGTTATAATATTTTTTGTAGAGGAGAATCATTATGGAAAATAATAACAAAGTAATATTTATCATAGCAATAGTAGTAGTTATTCTTGTAACATTAATTGCAATTCTATACACCAACAAAGTAAGACCAAAACCGGTACAAGAAACTAGCTATGATATTAAAGTATATAAATCACATGTAGATGAAGAGGCAGAATCAGGTCACTCTTATGGTGAATGTATTATTGATTCTGGTAATAAGGCTTTATTAATAGCAGAATTCCAAAAGATAGTTTCTTTAGACGAAGGCAGTGTTATTAATCAACAAAGTATCAATGGCACATATCGTTTAGATTACAAAGACAAAATGATAGCATTCGATGATACATCAGGAGTAGTTTATGTTAAAGATAAAAATGCTTTATATTATTACAATTCTCCAATGTATCAAAAAGTAATTGATTACTGTGAATAAAAAAGACTTCAATGTCTTTTTTTATGTTATAATAAAACACAATTGAGGTTTAGATTATGGCAGCAAGTATTTATAACGAAGAAATCTATTTAAATAACGATCCAGAAGCTCTTAAAGAATTTCAAAAGGAGTATCAAGAACGTCAAGCAAGAATTCTTTCAGAGAAAGAAAAGTTTTCAAATGTCATAAAAAACTATGATGAATTAATTACTAAAGTAGCTGCTTTTATTCGTTCATTAGGATATAAATCAGCCATTGATAATTCATTATTAGTTTCTTTCTTAATTCGTAATGCTTACTTAAGTCATGATTTAATCTTTACTGATGAACCTCAAGATTTTAACAAAGAAATATCTAGTCATTTAGGAACTAGTATCGTAGCAGGTAATGGTTGCTGTCGTAACTATTCTAGAATGCATAAAGATGTCTTTGATAAACTAGGAATACCAATGCGCGAATTGTATTGTTATTCAGGTGGTAATGCAGCTTTCGGAGCTAGAAACGCCCAAGCTAACCACGTAGTATCACTTATCGAACACGATAATCAATTCTATTGTTTAGATTTATACAATAATAATCGTTTATATCGTTTTAAGAATTCATTAATTCTTAGTGAACTATCTATATTTAGTAAAACAAGTTTAAGATATAAACCATATTATGAAATATTTACTGGTGAATCAGATATCTATAAAATAATAGAACAATTAGATATTTTCCGTAGATGTGCTAAACAAAAATCATTAAGTGGTTTTGAATATGAAGATGAAATAAAGTATCAAATGATTAATAGATTACATAAATTACATTATGATTGCGTCTTTGATGATTTCCATGAAAAAATCCAACCATTAAAAAAAGAGATTCATGATGAAATGGAATCTCACTTCGGTAAGTTGTAAAACTTTACTAAAAAATGATATAGATATATAATTATCTTGGAAAAAACGAATAGGAGGGTGTTATATGGCTAA
>CAMJMP010000158.1 GCA_946407055.1 uncultured Mycoplasmatota bacterium
AGTTATAACTGCTGAAAGATTAGAAAATACTGATTGGTATTGTACTAATAATTTTTTATTAAAAGCTTATAATGATACTGTTATAAAAGATTTAAATAGAGATAGTAGTAGTCAAGTTTAATTGAATTGAATCTTCCTTTACGGGGGATTAACAATAAGCTTAGTAATACTGACGAACGAAGTGAGGAAGTATTACGATAATAAATACACATACACATAATACATTAAATATGGAATTTAAATTCGCTATTAAGGTAGCAAAACCTAAAAGAGCACCTAAACAAAAGTCTATATATACAAGAATAGAAAAGAATGTTGAAGGTGTTTGTTATGTTGATATAGAAGGTCATTTTGCTTGTATTTGTAATAATAAAATTTATTTCTTTACTAAACAAAGTTATAAACTTTATAATGGTAATCTTTATTGTACTCAATTATTAGAAAATAAATTGCTTAAAACAATAAGATTGTCTGATATAAATAAAGGTGCTTATAAACCAAGTTATATGATGCCTTTTATGGCTGGTGTAATTTGTAAAGGTGATATTATTAAGAATAATATTACAAGCGAAATATCATTTGACCTTAAAACAACTCGTACAGATTGGAAAAATGAATTAGCTAAAAGATATTTTCTTTTCTATAAGGAAAATTATAATACAATAATTAATAAAATAAGAGAAAGAGAAAATGAACAATGATTTTCCAATGAATACCGTTGGAAAAGATAGGGTTTCTGAAGATAACAAAGGAAAAATTACGCTTACTAAAGGTCAAGAAGATGCAGTTAAGGGTTTAGTAGAATTCATAAATGCCCCTTATGATAAAGGTAAAAGCGTTTATGGTCTTACTGGACCAGGTGGTGTTGGTAAAACATTTGTAACTCGTCAAATAGTTGCTAAATGTAGACTACAACCTTCTACAATTAAGTGTACTTCGCCTACTCATAAAGCCTGCCGTGTTTTTAGTAATGCGGTGGGCTTAAATGTAGATACTATTCAGTCTACATTCGGTTTCAGATTAAACTTAAATATTGAAGATTTTGATATTAAGAACCCTGCTTTTCAACCTATTAGTAGTCCTAAACTTGAGAATATTCAACTTCTCATTTGTGATGAAGCATCTATGCTAAATGCTTCTCTTGTTACATATATTATTAATAAATGCCAGGATTTAAATATTAAAGTTTTATTTATTGGTGATGAAGCTCAACTTTCTCCTGTAAACGAAACTCGTAGTTCTGCATTTTATAAATGTAACAAAGTATTTAGACTTACTGAAATTATAAGACAAGGAGAAGGTAATCCAATTCTTATTCTTCTTGATTTATTAAGACACGATATTGCTAATTGTAGAAAAGGTTCAAGAAAGTTTCTTGACTATATTTCTAAAAATGCTGGACAACATATTTATAATACAAAAGGAGAAGGATTTTCTATTATATCTCCTAAGCAATTTACAGCATTAATTAGAGAAAAGTTTAATGATGAAGAGTATACAAAGAATATTGAAATGTATAAACTTATAGCTTATACAAATATTTGTGTTACTCAATGGAATAATTTTATTAGAAATAATATTATACAAGATTGTGATAAAGCTGTAATAACTAAGAATGACTTGATTATGTCTTATGAAACTATTGTTGATGAATTTAATGATATTATTATCAATAATAGTGAAGAATATATAATCAGTGATTTAGTTAATTATACTAATTCTACTTATGGATTTAAGGGATTTCTTATTAAATTTCAAATGGTAAATGGTGGTAGAATTACAAAACCTTTATTTGTAATTGACCACACTGATAAGTTTACTGTTCTTCAATATGTAAAAACATTAAATGAACTTGTTGCAGATGCACAAAAAGCCACGGGCGGTACTCGTGCTGCCAAATGGAAAGAATATTATAATTTTAAGAAACAATTTCTTATTGCAACAAATATCAAACAAGGCGACCAAATTAAATACAAAAGAGATTTAGATTATGCTTTTGCTATAACTTCTCATAAATCTCAAGGTTCAACTTATGATAATGTTTTTGTTGATGTTAATGATATGATATTTACTTCTACTGGTTCTACTTATGCAAATTATGAAGAATTACTTCGTAGATTATATGTTGCTTGTAGTAGAGCCAGGAAAGAACTTGTACTTAGTTTTGGGAGGTAAATTATGATTAAGATGTGGGCTTATGATGTTGAAATATTACCTAATTTTTTCAGCATTACATTTGTAGATATTATTGATTATGTAGCTAAGTTTGAGGATGCCTGTAAGGTAAAAATTAAAAAGGGTAAGGAAATCAAAGAACCTATCCCTCTCGTTGAGAAGTATTCTGTTAAAGATATTATTGCTAAACTTGATACTGTTCATAAAAAGCAATTTTATATTACAGATAAAGATGATAGTCAATTATTACCAATGGTTGGTTTTATCAACGAATTTGGAAAGGAGAAAACTCATTGTTTTGGATTTAATAATCTTTCTTATGATAAACTTATGGTTAGTTGCTTGCTTATGTATCTTGGTATTTATAATACCACAAAGGAACTAATAACCAAGTTATATGAAACATCAAAGAAAATTATTGAATTACAAGATAATAAGGACGCTTCTAATAATGACTATTATCTTTCTTCTCTTCGAGAAAACAAATTACCTTATTATGATATAGATATTTTCCGTATATTTGCTCTAAATAAAATTGGACAATATACTAAAGAAGATGGAACAAAAGGTTACTTTGGTAAATCTCTTAAACAAACATCTATAAATATTAAATGGTATGAACTCCTTGAACACGAGTTACCTCCTATTGATGATGAAGAAGCTCAATATTATTGGAAAAGACCAAGATATAATGGTTTAACTCTCGATGAATTAAACAAAATTATTGATAAGTGGGATAGAATAATTCTTGATAAATATATCCCACAGACTATGCATTATAATACTAATGATGTATTTATAGTTTGTGAAATAGTAAGACTTTATTGGCAAGAAATAAAACTCAGATATACTATTAGTGTAAACTATGGTTTAACTGTTCTTAACA
>CAMJMP010000159.1 GCA_946407055.1 uncultured Mycoplasmatota bacterium
TCAACAACATTAGGTAAAGAAAAGAAATATTTTAGTTACTATTACTAAAATATTTTTTTATTTAACTAAATATAGTATAATTTATTTAGCATAGGATGTGATCGTGTGTCTAATTTAAAAGAATTAATAAGGGAAGCAAAAACAAAAGATTTCTGGATTAGATTAGTTCTAGCAGTACTAGCAATCTTCTGTTTAGCAGTTAATTATAATTTATTTTTACTACATAATGATTTGGTAATAGGTGGAACAAGTGGTATTTCAATTATAATCAATGACCTAACAGGAATGTCTCCATCATTATTTATTTTAATATTTAACATTTTATTTATAATATTAAGTCTTATTGTATTAGGAGGAAGAAGTACAAGAAAAGCTATAGTAGGTTCGTTATTATATCCGTTATTTGTTTTTATAACAGCACCTGCTTGTTCGGTAGTAGCTCCTCAAATCCAACTAGATAATTTCTTGTTAATAGTATTAATAAGCGGTTTAATATTCGGAGCATCCAATGGAGTAATCTATCGTAGTGGTTATTCTACTGGAGGCATGGATATCTTAATAGAAATAGTAAGTAAATATTGTAAGATACCAAGAGGTACATCTTCATTCATACTTAATTTCATAGTTATTTTATCTGGTGGCTTCTTCTTTGGCTTATCTAAAGTAGTATATGCCGTAATAATAATTATCATTAATAGTTATCTAGTAGATAAGATAATGTTAGGTATTTCTGATAGTAAAATGTTCTACATCCATACAGATAAGATTGATGAAGTAATCGATGCAATCAAGGATTTAGAATCAGGATATACATTGTTAAAAACTGAAGGTGGTTACACTAAAGCTAGAAGAAATATCGTTATGGTTGTAGTACCAACAGGTCAATATTTTATGTTTAAAGATTTAATAACCAAAATAGATCCAGAAGCATTTATCGTAATAAGCGATTGTTACGAAGTGTATGGTGGACAGCGAAAAGAACAATTCCCATTTATTTAATGGGAATTTTTTGATATAATAAAAGGTGATAAGGTGGGATAAGAATGAAATTTATCGACATAAAACATTGCTATAAAGTTTATCCAAATGGTGTAACAGCCATCGCAGACCTATCTTTGTCAATTGATAAAGGAGAATTCGTCTTTATCACTGGTCAAACTGCATGTGGTAAATCTACATTAATTAAAATGTTATATAGAGAAGAAAAACCAACTAAAGGACAAGTACTAGTTGGTGGTATTAACGTGGCTAAATTATACAATAGCCGTGTTTATAAATTAAGAAGAAAACTAGGAATAGTATTCCAAGATTTCAAACTATTACCTAAATTAACTGTATATGAGAATGTTGCATTCCCATTATCTAATTCAGGTGTTAAGAATAAAATAATTAAGAAAAAAGTAATGATGGCTCTTGAAAGAGTAGGTTTGAAAAACAAGATTAGAAGTTTCCCAAACCAACTATCTGGAGGAGAACAACAAAGAGTTTGTATAGCTCGTGCCATAGTTAATGAACCAAAATTATTAATCTGTGACGAGCCGACTGGAAACCTTGACCCTAAGACATCTAAAGAAATAGTTAAAGTAATTAACAAGATCAACAAAGAAATGGGTACTACAATTGTCATGGTAACTCACGATAAAGAAATAGTTAACTCAATGAAGAAGAGAGTTATTACATTAGAACATGGCGTTATAGCACATGATACATTGAAAGGAAGTTATATGGCAGATGAAACTGATTAGAATATTTTTTAGAAATGTAAAAAATGCTTTCACTAGTATCTTTCGTAACTTCAGTTTAAGTATTGCATCTATAACATGTACTGCTATAACATTAACTATTGTTGCAATAGCTATGATAGTTTCAGTCAATGTTAGAAAGTTTACTAAAGATGTTGCAGACACTTTAACAATCATTGTCTTTGTTGAAAAAGATGCAACTCAAGCCGAAATAGATACTATTAAAAGTGAATTAATAAAGATCGATGAAATTAAAGCAGATGAAATTGAATTTAAATCTAAAGAGAAGATAAAAGAAGAAACCTTAGAGAAAACTAAAAAAGGTTCAACAGTATACACTGTAATGAGTAGTTGGACTGAAGACAAAAATCCACTAGAGCCAGAATTTATCGTATCAGTAAAAGATATTAAATATATTGATTCTACAGCTGATAAGATTGGTAAAATAGCTAAAGTTAAAAATGTTAAATATAGTGAATCAGTAGTTAAAAAGATGATTCCATTATTCAGTTTTATTAAAAAGTTAACAATAGCTATCATCATTGGCTTAGTACTAGTAACAATGTTCTTAATATGGAACACTATTAAAATAACAATCTTCGCTCGTCGTAGTGAGATTGAAATCATGCGTCTAGTAGGAACTAGTAACGCAGTAGTTAAATTACCATTTGTTATCGAGGGATTATTCCTTGGTATTATAGGATCTATTATTCCTATTATCATAACAATATGGGGTTATACAATACTATATGACAAGATGGAACATCACTTGTTCAGTAACGTTCTAGAAATGGTTAAACCAATGCCAGCAACTCTATACATATCAGGAATCCTACTTATTGTAGGTGCCCTAGTAGGTATGATAGGAAGTTATGGTACAGTAAGGAAATATTTAAAGATATGATGAATAAGAGTTTAAAAACAATAATATGTTTATCACTTATTACTGCTTTATTCTTACCATTAACTACAGTTAAAGCTACTACATTACAAGATTATAAAAATAAAGTAGCAGAACTAGAACGTAATCAAGAAAGAACAAATCGTTTAACTCAAGAAGCAAGTAATAAAATTGATGCTAAACGTAATGCTATAGCAAATGCTAATAACACAATAAAAGATAATGAACAAAAGGTTGAAGAAGCCAAAGTAAAAGTTACTGAAAGTGAACAAGATATAGTAAGAAAAACAGCTGAATTAGAAGAAGTAATTGCGACACTTCAATATACTCATGCAAGTACAGAATCTATATATCTAGATTATGTATTTGATGCTGATTCAATATCAGACTTAATTGAAAGAGAAGCAAT
>CAMJMP010000160.1 GCA_946407055.1 uncultured Mycoplasmatota bacterium
GATTCCTTAACTTCCTTTTTAGTATTAACCCATAAACCATAACCTACAGATATAGATAAGCCAAGGAACAATAAGAAGCCGATAAGGCATAAAGATATTATATATTTTTTCTTCACTATCATCGTCTCCTTACTCTATCTTATATATAAAATATAAGGTATATTTTTTTGCAAGTCAACGATTCGTCAACAAATATATTTAAAATGTAGTTTTTTATTTATTTTTTTACATAAGTTATTACATTTCGTTTACTAAGTTTAATGTAAACAAAAATAGAGATTACTCTCTATTTATATTTTGAAATTTAACATTTGAAGATCTTTAATAATGTACTTAACTGTATCATTAATAAATTTTTCAATATCATTGGTATCAAAGATAAAGTTTTTATCTTCATGAGATTCTTCTATGATGTAACTCATCTTATCTAATAATACACCCAATTTATCAACAGGTATTTCTGTTATCTTACTAGTTGGTAATTCCATTGGATTGGAGAAGATATCTAACGATAACTCATATTTATCGATAAGAATAGTATTTAGATTAGTATAATCATTATAGATAATATTTCTTAATGCACTAGCAGTTAGTTTTCTTTTATTATTCTCTCTTGTATAACGATCTACATATTGATAGATGTAATCTCTAAACCAATATTTGTCTGTTAATAAATGAATGAAATAACCCATTTCAAATGGTCTATTTAATTCATAACGATATTTCTCTAAGAATTTATCTATTTGAGGTATATCATCATCATTAGCTGGATTTAAGAAATGAGATATTTCTTTACTTTCTCCTAATTGTTTAGATATATCAGGAGCTATAGAACCAAGGAATAATAATCTTTCGTTCATATGTAAGTGTTTATTTAGTTCTTTAGCTATACATAAATGGATTATTGCTGATGCCATAGTATCACTCCTATTCTAGTAAATTATAACATATTATTCATTAAATTGATTAGACATTTCTTTTGGTAGATTATCTTCCATATAAGAACTGATTGCTATATTAGATATAGTTTTCTTATCTCTACCTTGTAAGATATTAGATATATATAATAATGATTTTTTAAATTCATCTACTAAGATACTTATTTGTTCTTCATTATTAAAATAATAATTTAAAGTTTGTAGTATATTTTGTAGATAATAATCTATTGTATCTTCTATTTTCTCTATTGAGTAATTATCACATACCATGTTAGTTGCTGATTTTAAATCATCAGTAAATGATATTTTATCTTGATCTAAAGTTATTAATGTTTGAATTATTTCTTTATCATCTTCATCTAATTCTTTTAGATTAATAACTAGTTTAGCTAGAGTTCTATAATAAGCTACTTCACAGATATTATTAAAGTAATCATTATAGGTTTGAACACAATTATGATTCTTATCACTTATAATACCAGCATGAGATATACCATAGTATGAATCATGAATTCTTCCACATGCACAAATTGGTTCACCAAAAGCATTAACTATTTCTGGATAAACTTCTTTTATTTCATCTAAGATAGCTATCTTATCATCTATATCTTTTGTATCTGCATATAGAATAGTACGATCTTTAACTACTGAACCATCCCAGGTATTCCAGATACCTTTCATATTATAATTAATATTTTCATCAACACATTTATTTATATAATAATTTAAGAAATCATAGATATCATTACGTGCTGGTGAATTTAAGTAAATACGAATTGTATAATGTGAATCACTATGTGGTGTGTGGAATAAGTTTAGTGTTCCTTCTTCACCTATATGTTCAGCTTGGTAATCTACTGTTTTAAGTGATTCACTAATAAATGTATATAATGATTCAGAGATATTTAATTTAGTTTGAACTTCATCTTGATTATCATTTGTAATAAATTCAATGATATCACTTTCATTTAATTCACCTAGTTTAATTAAATCTTCTTCATTAATTAATTTAACAAAGTATGGGTTTAAATCATCTAAAGCATAGTTATTCATTTTATCTATAAAGATAGAAAATAAATGAATAATTAATTCTGCTTGTTTTTGATACATAATACTTTCATCGAATTCTTCTTCATCATCTGGTCTTTTTTCACCTGGAAGAGATATTTCGCGTACTTCAAAAGAACCATTATTGTATCTTTGGAATAATAATGATTTTAAGAATGTATCATTATCTAAAGGATTAGATAATGTATTCATTAAATATGATGATTCTATTTCTGTATCAATTATTTCATTTAGTACTTCAGTTGTATTCTTTTCACTGACATAAGAAGCTAGTTCTTTCTTTAAATCAATGTTATGAATATCAGCTAATAAGCGCATTAAAAGAAGATATGATTTTTTTTCATCATCATTCATATTATCTTTTTCTTCTATGTATTTTTGTAATAAGTTATAGAATGATGTGAAATCAATATCTGTGTTATATTTCAAAGCGAATTCTTTTAATTTATGTACATAACTACGTGCTTTCTTTTGATATTTAGGGAAGTCATCTTTAGCTTCATTTTTAATAGTTTCTAAAAGATCACTATCTCTTTCATCATCAATAAGATATAAACAGTATTTTCTTAATAGATCATCCATATTCTCACCCTACTTTAAGTATAACAAATTAATAAAAAAGATGGTTTATTTTAAACCATCTTTTACATATTCTTGTACTTTGTTGACAACTTCATTGATATCAACAGTTTGGTTTTCACTAGCAGTTCTTTCACGCCATTCAACCTTATTTTCACTTATTAATTTACCTACTGTTATACGTAGTGGTATACCAATTAGTTCCATATCTTTGAATTTAACACCAGGTCTTTCATCTCTATCATCATATAATACTTCGATTCCAGCATTAGTTAATTCTTCATAGATCTTTTCTGCAATGCTAGTTTGTTCAGGATTGTTCATATCAATTTGAACTAAAGCAACATGATATGGAGCAATATTCATTGGTAGAATCATACCATTTTCATCATTGTT
>CAMJMP010000161.1 GCA_946407055.1 uncultured Mycoplasmatota bacterium
CATCTGGTAACTTACTTAAAAATATCTGAGTGTTCTCTAAAGAATAACCATGTTTTACCAGTTTATATTCATATGTTTTTTCATATGCATATTGTGCTTTTATACTTTTGTATTGATTGAATGCATATACACCAACAAGTATAAGTACTAGGGCATATACAAAGAATCTTTTAACAGACGTTTTAATTCTAAAAACCGTCTTTTTTCTTCTTCTTTTAACGGTCAATCAAGTCACCTCTAATCTAATTAAATTATATCATATTTATTAGCTCATAACACAAAAAGAATTAGCACTTAGGTATTGACAAGTGCTAATAGATAATATATAATCAATTTAGCACTGGTTTATATAGAGTGCTAATGGTGGTGATTATATGGGTGATAGACAACAAGCACTATTAAAAGAGATAGTCGAAACTTATATCAAAAACGTACGACCAGTCGGTAGTAAAGGTTTATGTAAGAAGTTTAAATTATCTAGTGCAACAATCCGTAACGAAATGGCTGCTTTGGAAAATTTAGGTTATCTAGAAAAGAATCACGTATCTAGTGGACGTATTCCATCAGAGAAAGGATATCGCTTCTATGTAGAAAACTTAATGAAACCAAAAGAACTAAATGGTGAGGAAATATTAAAATTACAAACAATCTTCCATAACCAAGAATTAGTTGTAAGCGATGCTATTTCTAAATGTATGGAAATCATTAGTGACATTACAAATTATACTAGCGTTGTTCTTGGAAAGAATTCTAAAGAGAACACACTACAACAAGTTACTATTGTCCCTGTAGAAAACGACCAAGTAGTCGCGTTGGTTTGTACTAACAAAGGTATCGTAGAGAACAAAAAGTTCAAAATACCTAACAGCATCTTTATTGAAGAATTAATTAAGACAAGTGAAATAATTAATAAAATGCTTGTCGGAACTCCAATTGATGAAGTTAGTAGTCGTCTAGAATATGAAATTAAACCAGTAATTTCTAAAAAGATTAAACAATATGAAAAGGTTTATGAAATATTCTATGATGCATTTAATGACTTTACTAAGAATAATGCTAATGTTTTCTTTAGCGGTAAGAGTAATATATTAAAACAACCAGAATACTCTGATGTTAATGAAATCAAAAGAATTATCAGTAAATTCGATGATGAATCTTTAGTTAGAAAAATCGAAGAAAACAGCGACGGTGTTAAAGTTTATATTGGTGACGAAACAGAATTCGATCCTAATGTAACTGTAATCAAGAGCCATTACAATATTAATGGCGAAGAAGGAACTATTGCCATTGTCGGTCCAAAAAGAATGGAATATGACAAGGTAGTAGGTTTACTAAATTATCTAAACAAAGAGTTAGATGAATTAAATAAGAAAAATAATTAATGTAAGTAATTTTGGACTTACTATTAATTCGTATATAAAACCATAGAAAAGAGATGACTTTATGGAAAAAGAAAAAGAAGTTCTTGAAGAAGAACAAAAAGTAACAGAACAACCAGAACAACCTGTTCAAGAACCAACTGAAAAAGTTGAAGAACCCAAAAAAGAAAAGAAAGGTTTATTCAACAAAAAAGAAGATCTTGAAAAGAAAAAACTTCAAGATGAAAACAATGAATTAAAAGACAAATTGTTACGTGTCAGTGCCGAAATGCAAAATATGATGAGACGTAACGAAGAAAAAATAGCTACATTATTAAAATACGAAGGTGAAGATCTAATTAAGAGCTTACTACCAGTCGTAGATAATTTTGAAAGAGCTATTAGTATGGATGATGCTAATCTTCAAGATGAAGTAAGTAAATTCTTAGAAGGATTTAAAATGATTTATGGAAACTTAAATACAACTTTCCAAAGTCATGAAATAATGCAAATTGAAGCATTACATCAACCATTTGATCCTAATACTATGGAAGCCGTATTGGTTGAAGAAGTAGAAGGAATTGAACCTGGTATGGTTATTGATGTCTTACAAAAAGGTTACACTTATAAAGGAAAAGTAATACGTCATGCCATGGTTAAGGTTAGTAAATAAGAAAGAAGGATATAATAATGGGAAAAATAATAGGTATCGATTTAGGTACAACAAATAGTTGTGTTGCTGTACTAGAAGGTGGAGAACCTCATGTAATTCCAAATCCAGAAGGAAACAGAACAACTCCATCAGTAGTAGCATTTAAAGGTGATGAAGAATTAGTTGGTGAAACAGCTAAACGTCAAGCCGTAACAAATGTAGACAACACAATAGCTTCAATTAAAAGAAAAATGGGTACTAAAGAAAAAGTAGAAGCTAATGGAAAGAAATATACTCCAGAAGAAATTAGTGCCAAAATATTAATGAAATTAAAGAGTGATGCTGAAGCTTACTTAGGAGAAAAAGTTACTGAAGCAGTTATTACTGTTCCAGCATACTTCAATGACTCTCAACGTCAAGCTACTAAGAATGCTGGTAAGATTGCTGGTTTAGATGTTAAGAGAATTATCAACGAACCAACAGCAGCAGCTTTAGCATATGGTATTGATAAACAAAATGATACTCATACAGTATTAGTTTATGACTTAGGTGGTGGAACATTCGATGTTTCAATCCTTGAACTAGGTGATGGTATCTTTGAAGTTAAATCAACATCAGGAAATAATAAACTTGGTGGCGATGACTTCGATCAAAGAATCATGGATTACTTAGTATCAGAATTCAAAAAAGAAAATGGTGTAGACTTATCTAAAGATAAGATGGCAATGCAACGTATTAAAGATGCTGCCGAAAAAGCTAAAAAAGACTTATCTGGTATGACTACAGCCCAAATCAGTATTCCATTCATTACTCAAAATAATGATGGACCACTTCACTTAGAAGTAACATTAACAAGAGCTAAATTCGAAGAATTAAATATGGATTTATTTGATAGTACTCTTGAACCAGTTAGAAAAGCATTAAAAGATGCTAAATTAAAAG
>CAMJMP010000162.1 GCA_946407055.1 uncultured Mycoplasmatota bacterium
AAAGTATCGTAATGCAAAATTTAATGATAGTGATATAAGAGATAAAAATGATTCTGATAGAAATAAATTAAAAGATTATCTTGTTTCTTATTTATCTAAACATTTTCCTTCTATTGATAGAGAAAGATTTATTGATTACTATTTTGATAATGCAGAAACAGCTACTGCTGATAAAATAAATGCTCTTTTAGATGCATTAATTTCATATAATAATGGTTTAGGTACAGCTTTAAGAAATCAGGCAGATTATAATAAAGAATATTTTAAAGCTTATAAAAAATATAATGATGCTGTTGAAAATTCAGACCCTTCTAATCCTGTAACTGTAAATAAACCTGTATATGATGAAAGCAAGATAAATCGCAAACTTCGTAATGAAGCTTGTATTAAACTTGCTAAGATTCTTGGTCCAGTTTTAAATAATTTTGTAAGACTTAATTCTACCAATGCTGAAGGAGCTATGTCTTCTTCTGTTATCAAGAATAGTTATGTTACTAATTTCTTAAAACAATTAAAACTTGATATTGATAATGGTAATACTGGTCAAGAAATAATTAAAGAATTCTTTACAAGAAAAGCCTATGATATTACCGATAATGAAACTAATATGTTTCTTTTCGGTCTTAAAGATAGAAATGGTAAAACAATTCGTAGAGGATTGTTTACTAAAAATATAAATGGAGAATATATAATTGATAAAGATAGCCAAGTTGCCAAAATGTTTGGACTTGGACTTTTTGATGGTATTAGAAGTCTTAGTGATAATGAAGGTATTGTTTATTCTGATATGACTCGTGAAGACTATCTTTTATCTTCTATGCGTCTTGCTAATACTGGTTTGGCTTATGAAGGAATTAGAAGTGATGAAACAAAAGGATACGGAAACTTTTTAATGCGTATTCCTTCTGATGCTTCCAATACATATATGATACAAATGAAGAAATTCAATATTGAAACTCTATATGATTGGGGAAATGCTCGTCAAATTATATCTGCAAGTATAGGAGAAAAGATAGGTCAATTAGAAGATTTATTTAATTTTGAAGATTTGGGTAATGATGACACTTCTCATAAAGAAATAGTCAAACAAACAAATGCTGCTGTAAGAGGAAGATTAAAAAGTAGAAATTATATAGATGCTAATACAATGATGAATCTTTTATATAATGGATATATAGAAGATTTAGTTGTTGATAATCACTATACACATTATAAATCTAAAGGTGAAGTATTTATTCCTTTAATCTATGAATATAAATCTGAAACAGAAAATGAAGAAGATAGAAAATCTTTTGTTGTTTGGGTTAAAGGAAAAGTTGCTAAAAATGGTCAATTAACTGAAAGAGCTACTATTCAAGATATAAGGTCTATAGTTAAAGCTTCTGTTAATAATGATTTCGGTTTTAGTTTATCTCTTGGTGAAGAAGAATATGACGATACTACATCTGTAAGATATATAGTTCAAGATTTCTTAAATGATAATACTAATTTTATTAGAAATCGTCTTTATTCTCAAGGTGTTATTAAGAGAAGTTATAATAAAAATTCTGAAGTATTCCTTGCTTTTAGAAATGAACTTTGGGGTGAGCTTCAAAACTTTGCTACTCAATTAAATAATGTTTTCGAAAGAGACAGTAAAGGAAATTATATTAGTAAAACTTCTACTGATAATTTATTTGAAGTTCTTCATTATGATGGTTCAATTGTAAAAGATGGTAAACTTACAGGTCAAGAATTTTTATTTAAAAAACTTTTTAATGTAGGCTTTGATGCTAATTCTGCTATATATAAACTTCTTGGAATTTATGATGCTAAAGACAGTAGTTTTAGTAAATCTTTCTTTAAAGTTCGTAAAGATGGACGACTTCAAATAAACTTTAGAGATAATGATATATTCAGACTTGTAGATGCTAATGGCAAAAAAGGTATTATAACTGTTGGAAATGATTTTGATTCTTCTATGAATCAAACTATATCTGAAGGTATAGATAATATTGTTTCTGATTGGTTAGATTCTTATATGAGCTTTATATCTAATTCTCGTTCTCAATTTGAAACTATATTAGATGCTGCTGATAATCTTGATTTTACTGATTATATGATAAATACTACTTTAGCATATATGATGTATGATTCAATATTTGAAGGCTCATCTAAATTTTATAAAGACCCTAAGACTTTCTTAAAGCGTGCTAAAGAAACTCAAATGGGTGGTACTTCATTTGCTGCCTTTGATTTTAATCAATATATTGGAAACAATATTGAAACTGTTAAAGATATTAACGGACAAGATGCAGTTATTTCTATTAAAGACAGAGGTGGTAATGAATTAATTAAAACTATTCCTACTTATACAGGAAATGGTATATCTGATAATCCTTTTGTTCTTCGTACTGGTTTTAGAGCTATTACTGTAAAAAATACCAAATCTAAATATAAAGAAGCAAAAAGAGTTTGGGAAACAGTTTATAAATCTGCCCTTAAAGGTGTTAAAAATGAAGAATCTGCAAGAAAGATTGCAGACCAAATTGCTGCTGGTTATGGATATGGTGAAAAAGGTGCTACAACTAAAGTTAATGATGCTCAATCTTATATAACTCTTGAAGAGTTTATCCGTCGTAAATTTGCTGATGGTACTCTTGAAGAATATATGCCTCTTCTTCAACAACTTCTTGACCCCAATATTAAACCTGAGGATATTGATTATGAACTTGTAGCTAAAAAGATTCAACCTCAAAAGAATGTTTATTATGATTTACAATTTGACCCTATAACTGGTAAACATTATCCTCGTCAAATTAAAAATGCTGAGTTTGTTCTTATACCTAAACTTCTTCCTAAAGATAGTTCTTTATTAGAACTTTATAACTTTATGAAAGAAAATGATATAGGACAAGTCAATACTGTTGAAACTTCTAAAGCTGCAAATAAAAATGTTCTTACTTATTG
>CAMJMP010000163.1 GCA_946407055.1 uncultured Mycoplasmatota bacterium
GCTTCGCGATCTTCAAATTTATCTAAATCTATGTTTATTTCTAATAATTTATTTTCTAAATCTTCATCATCTGTTTCTACTGGTTCTTCTTCAGCAGGTTTTTCTACTTCTTCTTCAGTAGGAACTTCAATTACTGGAATAACTGAATCTGCTGGAGTTTCATTTTTGTAGAATGATTCAACATCACCGTTATCTTGTGGTTCTTCTTCTACTTCTTCAGCAGGAGTTTCTTCTTCCTCGGTTACTACAACTGGGATTGAATCTTCTAGATGAATTTCTTCTACTGGTGTTTCAGTTTCACCGAAGATACCAGCATCTTTTTCTTCTTCAATAATAACTGGTGTTTCTTCTTCTACTTCTTCAACTACCTCAACAGGTGTTGGTTTAGTATTAGTTATATTTTGAATAAAGATATCTTCAGTAGGTGTTTCTTCTACTGGTGGTTCTTCTTTCTTAGGTTCTTCTACTTCAATCTTTATATCTACTTTGCCATTTTTATATTGTTCGTCAAACTCAGTTAAACCTTGTTCTGGGAATAGAATCATGATACCCGTAGTTATTATTTCATCTTTAGTAAATCCTAAAGGTGGATAATAAGAACTAATCTTAGATAAAATGTTTTCTACATAATCTCTGTTATAAGAATTATTACCATTTAAAACATCTGATACTAATGATTCAACACCTAATCTAGTATGTTCATAATCACTAATATTCTCTGTTAATTCAGCTATTCTTAATTCAAGATCACTTTGTTCTTGGCTTAAACTTTCTATAATTAAAGCTTCTTCTTTAAGTTTATTATCAATACTCTTTCTTAAAGTTCCGCTTTTCTTCTCTTCCATTACTGTATCTTTAGCAGCTTGTGGATCGAATTCAACGTTTAATAATTGGAAATAGTGTCTTAAAGATTCATTGTTTTCATATAGACCAAAGAATTCTTCGGCATAGCCAAGGCCCTTAGAAGCACATTCTTCATCCTTTTTTAAAGATAAATAAATTTCATTTGCTTGTAGTTTTTGTTGTTCTACATTAGCCTTTCTATTCTCGTTTTCCTTTTTTTCTTCTTCAATCTTTTGTAATATGCAACTATCTGTGCTCTTTAAATTATAAAGAAGTTTCAATAAATCTTCTTTACTTCTAGTATCACTTTTAATCACAACCCACACCTCGCTTATTATGTATAAATTATATCAAATACATGTATAAAAGTAAATCATTAGTTGCGTTATAAATGGAGAAAAATAAAAGTCCGATTGGGACTTTTATTTTATTTTTTCAATACGAATGAATTTATCTTTTTTCTTTGGTAATTCTTCCTGTTCTATAGTCTTTTTAGTTACTTCTTTCTTTGTTGGTTCCTCTTGTTCTGTTACACGTTTTCTATTAACTTTTTTAACTGTATTAGGTTTTAAATTCAACTGTTTCTTTTTTGGCAATTCAACGGCTTCTTCTTTTGGTTTAACCGGATAGTTCTCTTTGTTTACTTTTCTAACGTCTTCGCCTTCTGGTCGAGCCATTTTCTTTATGGTCTTCTTGCCACTATATAAAGAAGCTGATTTTAATTCAATTTCTTCCAATTTTGGTTTTTCAGTTTTTGGTTTTGCTTTGCTTCTAGTCTTCTTAGCCGCTTCTTCTTTAACAACTTTGATTCTTTTGCCTGTTAAGAAGTCATCTTTTTCAACAAATTCATCTTTTGGTTTTTCTTCACCTTTTAATGATATTTCAACATTACGCATTGCTTCTTTTTCTGCTTTAGAAATACGTTCTTCCTCTTCTTTGTGAAGTTTGTCTAGAGCAGCAATTCTGCTATTTAATTCGGCAATCTTTTCAGTATATTTTTTGATTGTTGAAGATAGTTCATCTGTATCTAAGATTTCAATGTCTTCATCAATAACAACTTTTTCTTTCTTCTTAGTTTTCTTTTCTTCAACTGGTGGAAGTTCAACTTGTTCAATTGGTTCATCAAGTTGATCTTCTATTGAAGTATCATTCTTCTTCATTGTTATTTCATTGATTATTAATGGTGAAACGATAGCATTCTCTGCAGCAATAAGTTTAATACTCTTTTCTTTCTTAGGTTCTTCTTTAACTTCTTCTTTAACCTTAGTTTCTTTTATTTCACCAACACTATATACTTTTTCATTATAGATTTCTAAGAAGCCAATATTTTCTTTAGAATTCTTTTCATATTCATCAATATTAATTGTTGATTCTGCTTCATTAAGATTTAACTCACGTTTTATCTCAACTTTTCTAATTTCTTCTCTCTTTTGTTGTTCGTCTTTATTTCTTGCACGAATAACTTTTTCTTCTTTAACAACTTTATCAACTTTTTTATTTAAACTTAGTAATGATATTAAACGATAGATATCATAGAAAATATAAACTAATACTGGAACTAGTAATAAGAATAACCAACCTTTTTTATTAGCTATTAAGAATTGGATTCTACCTAGTTTAGGTATGATCATTATTTCTTTACCCAAGACATTATCATATGTAACATAAGCTACATCAGGTTCTGAATTATTGTCTCCTTGAGTACGATATTCGTATGTACCATCACTTGTTTTATTTATTTCTATTACACGGTGAGTGATAGTCATTCCTTCTGATGATGAATTAGTAGAAACATAAGTAATAATATCCCCTATTTGGATTTGATCTGGGTTAGTTACCTTCTTGTTTACTACAACATCATATACTTTGATTACAGGGTCCATACTAGGGCTTACAATAGTATATATTCCTATGTTAGGGCGGTATGTAGGATCATCAGAATGAGTTTGTGTAGAAATAATATAGTATAGTAAAAAAGCTACTAATAAGCATGCAAAAACGATTACTACGTCA
The DNA here is from genome assembly GCA_946407055.1 of uncultured Mycoplasmatota bacterium. GTDB lineage: Bacteria > Bacillota_I > Bacilli_A > RF39 > UBA660 > Coprovivens. Next base: position 2,857 of record CAMJMP010000163.1, read on the forward strand.
GTTAGTAATCCAAGGATTTTATCAAAAGTATTTTTTTCTCCTCTTGTCTTGCTCATGTGGCCCCTCTATCCTATAGTTATTA
>CAMJMP010000164.1 GCA_946407055.1 uncultured Mycoplasmatota bacterium
GGAAGTAGCTACTCAAGTCGTTGCTAATGGAAACAATTAAATTATTTGGTCAAGAACTAGTAGTTAAAAATGAACTATGTAGTACTAATCCAAAAGATATAAAAAATTGTAGACCTGCATTAAGACTCTACATAAAACTAACAGACAACTGCAATGCACACTGTCTGTTTTGTGCTAATAGTAATAGTTGTGATTATGGTAATCTAGACCTAAAAAAACTAGAATATGTAATAAGATATCTTGCAAACGAAGAAAGACTTCAAGGTATATCTATTACTGGTGGAGAACCATTATTAGAAATTAATAAATTATTTCAATTATTAGATTTAATATATACAATAAATCCTAATATTGAAATCCAAATATCTACTAATGGTATTAATTTATCTAAATTAAAACAATATCCAGAACTAGATAAACTAGAAAGTATTCATATTTCTAGACATCATTATGATGATAATGTAAATAATCAAATATTTAGATCTAACCAAGTTGCTCAAGCAAAAGACATAATCGCACTTCAAGAACACTTGCAAGATAAAAAGATCATAAATATTAATACAATAGTTATGAAAGATTACATATCTAATGAAGAAGAAATAAGAAACATGTTAGATCATGTAGGTGAATTAGGTGTTTATAAAAATGGTTTTATCTCTTTAATGAGATGTAATCCCTATGCAGAACAACAATTCATCAATTTTAACGATATTTTTAAGTCATTAGGAGGATCTTTCTTCAACGGACATCACTTCTATCATCAAGAGTATTGTGAATGCTTAGATGGCATCTATTTAACTAAATACAATAAATTAGTTGAATACTACGCTCGTATGCTAAAAGACTGTGAATGTCCATATACTACTCAATTAGTATATACATCAGATAATAGATTAACTGCCGGTTTTGGTAAAAAGCTAATATTAAAATAGGTGATAATATGAAAACATTTAAAGAAATAATCGAATACCTTACAGAAAAGAATATGACCTTATCAACCATGGAATCATGTACAGGTGGTGCTATAGCAAATGCTATTACTAGCATTGAAGGAGCATCAGAAGTACTAAAATTCAGTGCTGTAACATACTCTAATGAATACAAAATAAAAATGGGTGTTGATCCTAATGTAATAGAAAAATACTCAGTATATTCAATGGAAACAGCACATGAAATGGCTAAAAATATTTCTAAATACACTAATTCCAATATTGGAATAGGCATTACAGGTAAACTTAATAGAGCAGATAAAAGAAATAACTTTGGTAAAGATAATGAAGTATTCATTGCTATTTACTATAACAATGAATTCTATGATACTAATATAGTTGTAGATCAAAAGAGTAGAGCAGAAAACAAAGAAGTTATTATTCAAACAATAATAAATAGATTGGAAGAGATTCTATGGAAATAAAAAGAGTAAAACTGTTTGTTAATGACAATGATTTATCAAAAAGAGTAGCAGAAGAAGTAACACAAGAATTAACTAAATATGGTTTTGAAATAGTTAATGAAAACTTCGACTTAGGTATCTCCATTGGTGGAGATGGCTGCTTCTTAAGAATGGTTAAATCATCTAACTTTAATGAAAATGTTCATTACATAGGAATTAATAGTGGTACACTAGGATTCTTACAAGAAATAAATATTGAAGATACTAAAGACTTCGTAAGAAGATTAAGTATTGGTGATTACAAAGAAGAACATCTAAGTGTCCAACAAACAAATATCATTACAGAAGATAAAACTTATAACTATACAAGTTTAAATGAAGTAGTAGTAAGAAGTAAATATTTCAATACTTTAAAGATCGATGTTTATGTTGATGATGAATTCCTAGAACACTTTAGTGGTGATGGTCTACTTATTAGTACTAGTACAGGAAGTACCGCTTATAATATGAGTTTTGGTGGTAGCATAGTATATAATACCTTAAAGACATTATCTATCACACCAATCGCTCCTTTAAACAATAAATTCTATAAATGTTTGACTAATACAGTAGTTATACCTGATAATAAGGTTATCAGATTAACACCTACTCAAGAACACTATAATTTATTTATAATGATTGATGGTGAAAATAAAGAAATAGATAATGTTCTAAAAGTTGAAACAAAAGTTGGAACAAGAACTATTAAATGTTTAAGAATGAATGATTATCATTTCATTAAAATAGTAAATGATAAATTATTAGAAAAATAATGGAGGTTTTTATGTATAGTAGTGAAGAAGAATTTTTAAAGAATTATGATCCAAGTCAATACGATAGACTATCTCTTACTGTTGATATCTTAGTATTAAGTATCAGTGATGAAGAAGTCTCCAATTATCGTAAGACAAGTAAGAAACACATGAGTGTTTTATTAGTTAAAAGAGATAATTATCCATTTAAAGATAAATGGTGTCTTCCAGGAGGTTTCGTAGGTGTAGATGAAGAATTAGAAGCATGTCCTGGTAGAATCCTAGCTCGTGAAACAAACATTCATAATATTTACTTAGAACAATTATATACTTATGGAGGAGTTCATAGAGATCCTAGAATGCGTGTTGTATCTACTTCTTATATGGCTCTAATCGATAAGAATAGATTAGATTACAAACTAAATGATAATACATCATGGTTCAATGTAAGCTATGAAGAAAAAGATAATGTTGTAACAGTATACTTAGATAATGGTCAAGATAGATTATCATTCAAGATTAAAAAGACATTAAGAGAATTAACTACTGACCGTTATAAATTTGACATAGTAGAAAACAATTCAATTGCTTTCGACCATCCACTAGTTATTCTAGCTGGTATTGAAAGATTAAAGAATAAAGTAGGTTATACAGATATCGTATTTAATATGATGCCTGAATACTTCGCTCTAGGTGATTTACAACAAGTATATGAAGTAATTCTTAATAAGAAACTATTAGACCC
>CAMJMP010000165.1 GCA_946407055.1 uncultured Mycoplasmatota bacterium
AATGGAAATTAATAATGAAAATAAGCAAGGGCTTTTTGATGAATATGATGATTTTTAATTAAATACCGAAAATAAAGGGCTTAATTGACATAAACAACGTCAAAGCCCTTTTTTTTTCGATTTATTTTGTGTTATACTAGCAATGGTGAAAAAGATGGCAACAACTAAGTATGATGAAAATTCAATTAAAATATTAGAGGGTCTTGAAGCTGTACGTAAAAGACCTGGTATGTACATTGGTTCCACAGACAAAAGAGGTCTACATCATTTAATTTGGGAAATTGTCGACAATGCTATTGATGAAAGTATCAATGGTTATGGTGATTATATTAAAATTACTTTAAATAAAGATGGATCAGTAACAATTGAGGACCATGGACGTGGAGTTCCAACAGGAAAACATGAATCAGGTATGTCTACACCTGAGGTTATTTATACTGTGCTTCACGCTGGTGGTAAATTCGAAGAAGCTGGATATAAAGTATCTGGCGGTTTGCATGGTGTAGGTGCATCTGTTGTTAATGCTTTATCTAAATGGATGGAAGTAACTATTTATCGTGATGGAGAAATTCATAACATTCGTTTTGAGAATGGTGGTAAAGTTGCTCAACCATTAAAGAAGATTGGTACTACAAATAGAACTGGTACTACTGTAACTTTTTTACCAGATGTTGAAATATTTAAATCAATTAATTTTTCATATACAACTATTACAGAGCGTATGCAAGAAAGTGCTTTCTTACTTTCTGGAATTACAATTGAAGTATTAGATGAAGAAGACGGAAGAAATGTTAAATATCATTATGATAATGGTTTAATTAATTTCGTTGAATATATTAATGAAGGTAAGAATGTATTACATAAAGTAATTAACTTTAATGGTATTAAACAAGGAATCGAAGTTGATATTGCCTTACAATATCAAGAAGGATATAACGAGAATATCTTATCATTTGTTAACAATGTTAAAACAAGTGATGGTGGTTCTCATGAAACAGGTTTTAAATCTGGTATTACTAAAGCATTTAATGAATATGCGAAAGCAAATAATATATTGAAAAAAGATGCTTCATTTGAAGGATCAGATGTTAGAGAAGGTTTAAGTGCTGTTATTAACTTAAAGATTCCTGAAGCATTATTACAATTTGAAGGTCAAACTAAAGGAAAATTAGGAACACCTGAAGCAAGAACAATTACTGAACAAATTACATATGAAAATATGAAATTCTTCTTAGAAGAAAATAGAGAGATTGCTGTAGCAATTGTTGAAAAAGCAAGTCGTAGTAAAGTTGCTAGAGAAGCTGCGAGAAAAGCTAGAGAAGCTGCTCGTAGTGGTAAAGGCAAAGAAAAGAAAGATAAGATATTATCTGGTAAACTTGCTAAAGCTACTGGAAGAGATCCTAAGTTAAATGAATTATTCTTAGTTGAGGGTGATTCTGCCGGTGGATCTGCTATTAAAGGTAGAGATAATGTTACACAAGCTATACTTCCTTTAAGAGGTAAAGTTTTAAATACAGAAAAAGCAAGTCAAAATGATATTAATTCTAATGAAGAATTAAATACATTACAATATGCAATTGGTGCTGGAATTGGTAATGATTTTGATCCAGAAGAATCAAATTATGGAAAGGTTATTATCATGACCGATGCCGATGATGATGGAGCTCATATCCAAATATTATTATTAACATTCTTTTATAGATTTATGAGACCTTTAATTGAACAAGGTATGCTTTATATTGCAAACCCTCCTTTGTATGGATTAGATTTTGGTAAATATAAAGAATATGTGGCAACTGATGAAGAACTTGAAGAAAAGAAAAAGACAGCTAAAGGATCTTTTAAAGTACAAAGATTTAAAGGTTTAGGTGAAATGGATTCTTCAGAACTATATCAAACAACTATGAATCCAGAAACACGTAGTTTAATAAAAGTATCTATTACTGATGCTGCCTTAGCTGAAAAGAGAGTTTCAGTATTGATGGGTGATAAGGTTGAACCACGTAAAGAGTGGATTGAAGAAAATGTCGATTTCACATTGGAAGACAACTTTAAGAGGTGATAGTTATGGCGAAGAAAAAAGAAGAAAAAACAATCATAGAGAAAATATATGACTATACACTTGAAGATATAATGGGTGATAGATTTGGTAGATATGCTAAATCAATTATTCAAGATCGTGCTTTACCAGATGTAAGAGATGGTTTAAAGCCAGTTCAAAGAAGAATATTATATACGATGTGGGAAGATAGAAATACATTTGATAAACCATATCGTAAATGTGCTAAAGCAGTTGGAGATGTAATGGGAAAATACCATCCACATGGAGACTCTAGTATCTATGGAGCTATGGTATATATGTCTCAAGACTGGAAGATGAGAGAACCACTTATTGATATTCATGGTAATAATGGTTCTATTGATGGTTATGGACCAGCTGCTCATCGTTATACAGAATGTAGATTAACAAAGTTAGCAGAAGTAATGTTAAAAGATATCAACAAGAATGCTGTTGAAATGACATTAAACTATGCTGATGAAGATTATGAACCAACAGTATTACCAGCTAATTTTCCTAACTTGTTGGTTAATGGCTCAACAGGTATTTCAGCTGGTTATGCAACTAATATTCCACCACATAATTTGGCGGAAGTAATTGATGCAACTATTTTTAGGATTGAGAATCCTACTTGTAGAACAGAAACAATTCTAAATATTATTAAAGGCCCTGACTTTCCTACAGGTGGAGTTATCGAAGGAAGAGAAGGTTTAGTACAAGCATATACAACTGGTCGTGGTAGAGTAGTTGTTAAAGCTAAAACAGAAATAGTTAAAGATCGTGGTGTTCATCAAATTATTATTCATGAAATTCCATATGATGTATTAAAAGAACAATTACGTAAAAAAATTGAAGATATTAAAAT
>CAMJMP010000166.1 GCA_946407055.1 uncultured Mycoplasmatota bacterium
TATTTATTCTCCTTTTAAAAATATTTCATCAACTGCTTTAAGATAATCTAGTGGTGGTCGAATACCTTCTTTAATTACGACACCTTTTTCTTGGATGTATTTGTATTCAATCGACTTTCTATCATTATTATCTATATAGTTGATTAGATCTTCACCAGTTAATAGGTAATGAAATCCGTTCATTCTTATAATTAAAAAAGCAAATCCGTGATGTTTGATACATCTACGAATATGTTCTATTTGGTGAGGATGGATATTTGATAAAGGGAATGATGTTTTGTTTAATGTTTCTTTAGCATCAAAATCAATATATCTTCCTTTATAAACACCATTGTAATCTAAAGTTGATTGTTCTTTAAAATAGGCTTTTTCAATTATTTTTTTGTGATTCTTATAAGAAACATCAACAACTCCAATAGGAGTAGGTTTCTTATAAATTAAAGCAATATCTTTTTCCAAGTAATAGTCATTACTTTGGTTAAGTAAAGTCTCTAAGTTCATACCACGATTACTATGTGATACGGCTAATTTAGTGAATTCTTTTTTTATGTTATTAGGATATTGCACCTTCATCACCTTTAATAATTATACAATATTTAGGTATGAAAATATAGTCTAAAATACTATTCTTTTTAATTTTTAGAGATATGGCTGGCAACTTGACAAATATTCGCGTATTGACTTATAATTATTGGGTAAGAAGGGTGATTTATTTATGTATAATGATAGAATAACATTGACTCCACAAGATATTTTAGACAAGGAGTTTAAGATTGATGCGAGAGGATTTAGACCACAAGAAGTTGATAAATTTTTAGACATCGTTATTAATGATTATAATGAATTTATTACTCTTATTAAAGAATTGAAGAGTGAAATTAGAGTATTAAATGATGAAAATGCTAAATTGAAGAATGAACTTCGTAGAATCAAAGCAAACATTGAAGCTGCTGAAGCAACTTCTGCTGGAAATCAAGTTAGCAATGTTGATCTTTTAAGAAGACTAAGTCAACTTGAAAAAGTTGTTTTCGGAAAGAATGAATAAAATAATCTAAGGCAAATGCTAGTAGTTCTTTGAACTATTAGAGGAAAGTCCAAGCTCACACAGTCTGCGATGACTGTAGTGTTCGTGCTAAGGGAAAAAATAACCTTAGGCAAGGTAACTTGACGGCTTCGAAATAATCCTTATGGGATTAGATTAGATGTAAAAGTGCCAAAGAGACGAGTCCGGGGAGTAATTCCCGGGGTGGAACGAGGTAAACCCCACGAGTGAGAAACCCAAATTTTGGTAGGGGAGTCTTTGCTAGGAATCTGAACGATGCAAAGAATCTAGAAATAGATAGATAAATATTTGCCATTCCTTTTAGGAATACAGAACGTGGCTTATTAGATTTTATTTTTTTTATTACTCTTTAACGGAAAGGTGTGAACTATCTTGAATGAAATTGGCGAGTTATTAAGAACCACTCGCGAAGACTCAGGGGTTAGTTTAGAAGAAGCTAGTGCAGATTTAGACATTAAAACACTTATTCTAGAAAATATAGAAGATGGAAATATTGGTTGTTTTAAAGATATTTTTGCGCTAAAAGAAGATATCCGAAATTATGCTAAATATTTGGGATTGGATTCGGATAAAATTATTGATGATTTTAATGATTATTTGTTTGAGGTAACATCTAAGATACCTGTGGAATCAATTGAAAAAGCTATGAAAGAGCAACAAAAAGATGAACAAGTACAAGAAGATAAAATAGTATCTCCTTATACTGCATCTAAAGAAAAAACAAATAGTAAACTATTTATATTATTATATGTAGCAATAGCTTTATTAGTTGTATTAGTTGTAGTGTGGTCAGTAAAACAAATAACTATGGATAATAAAACAACAAACACTATAAGTTATAGTGTCAAAACGGAGTGATTATTATGGCAAAGAAAAAAGAAAAGAAAGGTATGAATTTACCAAATAAAATTACATGCTGCAGATTGGTAATCTCAGTTATTGTATTGGTAATGTTAGTAATGCCTTGGGATAATCTAGGATTTAGATTCCCAGTATTCCCAGTTTATGGTGTAGAAAATGTTAATATTAAATATATTATAGCTGGTGTATTATTCATGATTGGATCAGTTACTGATTTCTTAGATGGATATATTGCAAGAAAGTATAATATGGTTACAGATTTTGGTAAAGTAATGGACGCTATTGCTGATAAAATGTTAGTTAATGGTGTATTAATTATTTTAGCTTATGATCATTTCTTACCAGTAATAGTACCAGTTATTATTATTACTAGAGATATTATTGTTGATTCTATTAAGATGGCTAGTGGTAGCAAAGGAAAAGTTGTTGCTGCTTCATGGGCTGGTAAGATTAAGACAATATGTATGATGATAGGAGTTACATTAGTATTCTTCTACAATATGCCATTTGCATTTATTGCAAAAGGATTACATGTAGATTATTTCTTCGTATTTGTAGCTGTTATTATGAGTATTATATCTGGATGTCAATATTACATTGTAAACAAAGATTTTATATTTTCAGAAATTTAAACTTGCATTTGCAAGTTTTTTTCTTGATTTTAAAGGAAATTTTGAAATAATAGATAATATATATAGTGAAGGGCAAATAGCGTTATGTAAACATTTGTTCGAAAAAGTATTGACAAGTATTTCAAAATCATTATAAAATGATTATGTCATTACAAGATGTGGGAGGAAAATATGAAAGCAATTAATGAGAAAGATAAGGATAAAGCTTTAGAACAAGTTTTAGCAGATATAGAAAAACAATTTGGTAAAGGTTCAATTATGAAGTTAGGTTCTGATAGTCATTTAGATATCGAAACAACTTCATCAGGATCTTTAACTTTAGATATTGCTTTTTATTTTAGATTTAAATTATTTAATACTTCAAA
>CAMJMP010000167.1 GCA_946407055.1 uncultured Mycoplasmatota bacterium
GTATTTTTTTCTCCTCTTGTCTTGCTCATGTGGCCCCTCTATCCTATAGTTATTATAAAATATTATGGTACAAAATACAATTTGCTACTCTAATAATGAACTGTCAGAATTAGTCTGAATTACACTTATATTTGCATGATAAAACATAGATTCTCCTTCAGGAACAATTCCAGTATAATTAGCTTTAATTATATAAGAAGCTGTTTCTTTTGGAGAGATAGTTAACTCAGTTAATAAGTCATCATCTTTGACAGGCAATATTTTAGGGGATGATGTCTCATTATTCTTAGTTATTGTGTAATATAAGTTACTATTAGAAGCCAAATTTGTACTTATATTGTTAATAGATATTTTATATGTGATTTTGTAATCACCATCATTAGTTATAGATATAACTAAAGGATTTGGTGATTCATAACCAAAATATAAACCATCTAAGTTTAAGTGATGTCCTCCACTATAAACTACACTCAATGTTTGGAAATATTTCTTACTCTCTACTTTATTATTAGACAAAATATCTTTAGTACTCTTATAAGCTTTATATGAGTAGATAGTACTTATTAATACTGAAATTAAAGTGATAGAAAAGATGATAAGGATGATAATAGTTCTTTTTCTTTGTTCTTTTCTTTCAGCATTGATAAGTAAGCTATATTGGAAAGATAATTCATCTTTGAATTCCTCATTTTTATTCTTCACGTTGCCACCCCTTACTTATACATTACTACTTTGTATGTACCACTGAATGTCTTGTGTAAGTTATAAGATTGATCTGTGTCTTTATGTAAGAATGTTACATTTAGCGTACAGGAATTAGAAGAATTGGTTTTTAATTCTAGATGTTCTAGAATTACTTTTTCTTCGCCCGTATATGGCATTCTTTGATTATCAATACGTGAACCATCAGTACATGAAATAGAATATACAAACTCTTCAGGGTGAGTTTCTGAATATCCTTCATTTAATGTATTCCAGTTAGTAGTTACATTTTGCCATTTGATACTGTAATAAAGGGTATTTGAATTGTTATTAACCATTTCAAAAGAGTAACTTCTAAAGTCACCTGGATTTAATTCTGATAATTTTAAAGTATTGTTTTGATTATAAATAATTGTTGAACTCTTATACTCCATTTTTTCAGCCAAGATAGATTCGCTGTTAATTTTAGTATGAGTTTTTTCGTTAAAGATAATTAGGGTGCATGAGATTGCAGAAATAATTAAAGTACACACTGAAAAAACACTGAATAGTATCATCCACTTTTTATCCATGCCTATCACCCTTTATCATCTTTAATGATAACAAAAATAGGCCATTTTTACAAGTTATTATTTTATTCTCTCTTAGTTAATAATGTGCTATAATTTACTCGAGGTGTATTATGAATTTAAGTATTATTATTCCTTGTAAGAATGAAGAGGAAAACGTTAAAGGATTATATGAAAGTATTAGTAAAGTTTTAAATAAAGTTAAATACGAAATTATCTATATTGATGATGGATCTACCGATAATACATTGAAGAATTTAAGAAAATTACATCAAGATGATGTACTTCATGTTAAGTATATTTCTTTCTCAAGAAACTTTAAAAAAGAAGCTGCAATGTATGCTGGTTTAACTCATGCTACTGGTAAGTATACTTGTATTTTAGATGGAGATTTGCAACAAAATCCTAAGTATTTATTAGATATGATGGAAATACTAGATAACGATGAAGATATTGATGAAGTTGCTATGGTAATGAAAGATAGAAAAGTAGATAGCGGTTTCATGAAATTCTGTAAGAAATGTTTCTATGGTTTAATGAATAAATTAAGTGACGTTCATTTCGAAGATGCTGCTTCAGATTTCAGAATGTTTAGAACTAATGTTAGAGAAGCAATTATCAGTTTAACTGAAAAGAATAGATTTACTAAAGGTATCTTCTCTTGGGTAGGATTTAATGTTAAATATGTTCCTTACGAAGTAGAACCTAGAACTAGTGGTAAGTCATCATTTAATTTTAAAAACAGTGTTGCTTATGCATTTGATGGTATCTTTGCTTTCTCTGCAAAGCCATTGAGATTTGCTCTAAAACTTGGTGTTTTATCATTAGTAGCATTCTTTATATATTTAATTGTATTATTAGTTCAATTAATTGGTTTTGATTTAGAATGGTCAGCAGTTTACGCATTGATATTATTAGTATTATTAATGGGTGGTTTATTATTTATTACTATTGGTGTATTAGGTGAATATATTGCTAGAATTACTACTGAAGTTAAAGAAAGACCTGTATATATTGTAAAGGAAAAAGTTGGTTTTAAAGAACAAAGTATTTTATAGGAGTTTAAACTCCTTTTTTTATGGTATAATTTTTTTAGGATGTGATTACATGACATTACAAGAATTTAGAGAACGTGATAATAATTTTGATGAAACAAGTTTTATTACAAAAGTTAATAATATAGTAGTTAAGTTTTTTAATAGTATTACATTAAATGAAGTTAAAAAGATAGATCATTTTGTTAGTGATAAAGTGTTTGAAATTGGTAATAAACTTGCTACTGATGCTGAAACTAGTGGTAATATTCACATGTTTGATGAGTTTAATATTGCTAGATCAAGTATTAGTAGTATAGAAGAAAGTAATGATGCATATGTAATATATGTAAGGATGACTTTAAAGTATATGGATTATGTTATTAATAAAGCTAGTGGTGCTTTATTAAGTGGTAATAATTCATTTAGAGAACCACATGAGATGACAATGGTATTTAAGAAATATAAGGGTGCTAGAGAACAAAATTTAGTTAGAACATGTCCTACTTGCGGGGCTTCGTTAAATACTAATAATACTGGTATTTGTGAGTATTGTCATACTGTTTATAATCAAGAAGATCATGACTGGGTATTAGATGA
>CAMJMP010000168.1 GCA_946407055.1 uncultured Mycoplasmatota bacterium
TCCAATACCAGTTCTACCTGGTAAAGTAAACCATATGATATTACGTGATCAAATTAACGATTCTTCTGCAGTACCAATCGGTATTAGCATGAAAGATATCTCAACAGCAACATTCGACTTCAAAACAAATAATATTGTAACTCTTACAGGTAATGACATCCGTATGGGAACAACATTCTTAGAAGAATTCTTAAAGGTATTAAAAGATTTAAATGATACTAATATAGTAATGTTAGATTTATTTAGAACAACTGACGTACCAGCAGGTATAACAGCAACTACTGATCCAGAAGAATTCTTTACAGCGGCTGATAGTATTATTCTTTCAGAAGAACAACCTTCTGAACAAAGATTAGTAGTAATTACAGGTATTAGTGAATTATTTACTGAAGAAGAGAATGCTGAATATAAAGAAAAATTATTTGCTTATTTCAAGAATATAGAGAAGAGTAAAAAGACATCTTATATCCTAATTGATGATTACTTTGCATATAAGAAAGTAATCGTTGATAGCGATTTCCAAAACTACTATGATGATACTATAGGTATCTGGATAGGTAGTGGCATAGATAACCAAGTAGCATTTACTATAAATGGTCTAACAAGTGATGATACTGAACAATACACTGAAGACATTGGTTACCTAATTAAAAAAGGTAAATACGAATTAATTAAAATAATGGAAAGCGATGATACACTATGAAAAATAAAATCTTAGTAGAAGTCAAAGTCCCAGAAATAGATGAAACATACAGCGTATTCTTACCAATAAATAAAAAGATGGGAAATATTATTATTCTTCTAAATAAAGCAATAAGTGAAATGAGTGGTGGTAATTTGAAGTTATCAAACTTCAATACCTTATATAATGCTGCAACAGGTAAAGAATACCAAGTAGATGTAATCTTATCTGAAACAGACATTAGAACTGGTACCAAGTTGGTATTATTATCATAAAAAAAGTACTACATAACGTAGTACTTTTTATTTTTTAATATTTAATAAGAAGTGATTAATAGATAGTATATCATCGATAGCTAAATTATTTTCAACTTCGTATTTTTTAATAATAGTATTCAATCTATTCTTAAGATCATTTAAAGATTTAATTGTTAAATACATTTTTTCTCTATCTTTGAGTAAGTTATCTTTCATTTGGAAATTAGCTGGTATCTTCATCGTATTAAATATTTTATACGTAGATTCCAATTTTGTAATAGTCTTGTTAACCGTTCCAAGTAGAGTAGTTTTAATATAATCAACATTAACAACTAGGTTCTTGCTCATATATTATTCTCCTTTGCAAATCTTTCCAAACGATCAGCTTCTTTTACTAAAAAGTTGGCATATTGATACAAAACATCACCAATTTGTTCATATATATCACAATTCGCTAAAACATCTTTTTTATATGCATTAGCATCATCACCAGTCCAACAACTCATATCTTTCATTGTTGTTTGGAAATTAAGAATTGTTTTATTATATTTCTTAGCTAATTGTTTTAAATCTTCGCCATTCTTTTTCATCTTTTTAGTATCAGCAGTAATATTACTCATACAATCACTCCTATATTAAAATAACTGGATTTACCAGTTATCTTAATTCGCAATTTTTTTTATTTCTGGTAAAACTTTATTACTTAAATCTTCCTTAATAGCTTTTAAATCAGTACCAACTTTCAATAGGTCATCGGTATTTGAATTATCACCATCAATTCCGTTTTTAAAGCTTTTAGTTAAATCAGTTATATTTGTATTTAAATCGTTTAAATTACTAATAATAGTTTGAATATTCTTTTCTAACAATAAATATTCGCTTTTATTATTCATATAAACACCTTAAATCCTATTTAAAAGTAAACTCTTTATCTTGTTTTTTATACTTAGAATCAATTCCATCCAATGCAGTAACGAATTGTTGTAATTGAGAAACTAATTTACCTTGAGTTTCTTTTAAGCTCTTTAAATAAGCGTTTAAGTTATTTAATGTTTGAGTACCAGCCATAGCTGTTTGAATAGTTTTTCTATAACCATTGAAGCTTAATGCGTCATCGCAAGCTTTATCAACAGCTGATTGGTATTTCTTTAAAGCGTCCTTCATAGGTTGAACGCCTTTAACATTGATACCTCTAGTAGTATCGTAAGCCATTGTAATTCATCCTTTCTTAAAAAATTTTCATTAATTATTTAATTGTAACAGTACCTTTTGCATAAGTTGTAGTTTGGAACTTAGCAAATTGAGATTTATAACTCTTTAATGCTGAAGAAATTTTAGATTTGTAATTTCTTAGTTTAGTAGCAAGTGTAGTTGCGCAAGCTTCTAAATCTTTTTCAAAATTTTCTTCATCAGTACCATCCCAGTACATTCTTAAAGTTTCTTTTAAAGTCTTATAAGAAGTACTAGTTTTAGGATCAACTTTCTTAGCGTCAGCTTCAATTGAAGTTTCGATTACGTTAATTAAAGCAGTAATACCACCATTACTATAACCAATAGTAGTACTATCCATGTTTAAAGGTTTCTTTGCCATGTAGATATCCTCCTTTCAAAAATTATTTTTCTAGCATGATGTTAGAACTATCATTTCGTACATAGGTATCTACAAGAGTAATCATATCATTACTATAAGTTAAGAAGCTTTTTTTAACAATGATAAAATTAGAACTGAATTCTTCAAATTTTTTCCTCATTAAATCAGCCGCTTCGCCTTGATAATAAAGATCAGATTTCTTCATTACATCAGAATACTTATCAAGTATTAATTTAATATCATCTCGATATTTAAGAAGCGTTTCACTGAACAATTTCAATCCAGTTTCATTAATACCAACAACATCCTCCATAATAATTCACATCCT
>CAMJMP010000169.1 GCA_946407055.1 uncultured Mycoplasmatota bacterium
TATAAACCTCTTTTTTTATACAATAATTATCTATTTAAAAATAACATTTCTATGTTATAATAGAAAAGTAAGGTAGTGAAATATATGGCAGTAGCAAATGGAGATAAAAGTGAATTATTCAATTTAACTAACGTAAGCCTTAAGATGGATAACATCGAAGAACATTTCGCAAATTTTGCAAGTACCCTTGAATCCATTAATGGATTAGTCCAAGCAGAAGTTAATGCTGGATTGGGTTCTGCAGCCTTTGGTGATCTAGGCGGAAGATTAATTAATATTTGGAATTATAATTCATCTACATTTAATGATTTCTATGAAAATTTCGATAATTGGTCTCAAGTAGTAGCAATTATTTCTGCCAATAATAGTAAATTTGCTGTAGATGCTCAAGCCACTTATCGTGATACCGCCGGAACACTAGATGGCGTTCAAGAAGCTAGAGATTTCGTATCAAAAAGTAATAGTTTGGCAAACGTTTCAACTACCGAAGGCTTCGACAAATTAAGTCCAGAAGCACGTAACGTTTTAGATAATGCTTATAAAGCAATCACAAGAACAGAAACAAATAATAATACATACGGTGGTAAAACAGTTTCTTATACTGATGCTGCCGGAAATAAAGTTGAAGAATATTATGATTCCGATGGTAAATTAGTAGGTAAAAAAGTTACTGATAGCAAAGGACATACAGATTATTACAATAATAAAGATGTAAAAATTGATAAACTACCAAGTGCAAGTGATTATAATAAAGAAAAAGAAGATAAGAAAACTAATCTTGAAGAATATTTCAAAAAGAATAGTTCTTATTACAAGAACCACTTAGATGATTTAAAATTTGGTCAATTCGAAAGAGAAGTAATCACTGTCGATGGCGAAGAAATAGTTTGTTATGTATATAAACCAGACTACGGAACAGAAGTTACTGGTTTACCAGTTATGATGTACATGACTGGTCAAAGTATGACAGGTAATGGAGAAGGTATAGTTACTTATGGTGGCTTAGGTGGAGCCTTACAAAGTCAATCAGTAACACCATCAGGTTTAGTAGTAATTCCTTACGTACCAGATGGATATCATTACGAAAGTCAAGCATACAGAGATAAACTTAATAAAATTCCATCAATTATTGCTGAAAAATATAATGGTGATACAAATAGAATGTCTATAGGTGGATGTAGTTACGGTGGTGTAGCAGCTTACAAGATAGTTGATGAACACCCTAACACTTATGCAGCAGTAGTTACTGCAGCAGGTGCAAACGATGTAACAAGCGCCTTCAACGGCGTTTCAGTAGTAAACTTCCTACCAGATGGAAATAGTGGAAGTGCTCATACAAATCCAAATTATATTAAACAACAAAGTAGTGCTGTAAACAGCGCTGGAGGAAACTCTCAAACAATAAAAATAGATGGTCAATACGGACATACAAACGTAGCAAACTACGGTTTCTGGAAAAAATACGATTTTGATGGAGATGGTAAAGAAGAGTATGTCTTTGAATGGGCATTCGACCACACATTAAACGGAGAAGATACATATAGAAGTTAGAATCGGGTGAAAACATGGCAGAAAGCGATAAAAGTGAATTATTTAACGCTAACAACGTAACTATCAAAATGAAAACTATTGAAAGTTACTTTTGTGATTTTGCAGATACATTAAGCCAAATAAACGGCTTTGTTCAATCAAATGTTAACGCTTCATTAGAGTCCTCTGCCTATGGCAACCTTGGTGGAGCACTACTTAATATATGGAACTATAATGCTTCCACATTTGATAGCTTTCATCAAAACTTTGAAACTTGGTCTCAAGTAGTTGCAGTTATCACAGCTAACAATAAAGATTTTGCCGTTGATTCCCAAGCAACATACAGAGATCACGCAGGTACATTAGAAGGTATTCAATCTGCCAGAGATTTCGTATCTAAAAGTAATGGACTTGCAAACGTTTCTACAACAGATGGTTTTGATACTCTAGATGCCGATACTCGTAAAGTATTAGATAGCGCTTATAGAGCCAAAACAATGGAAACTAAAACAAATAATATCTATGGCGGTAAAACAATAACTTATACAGACGCTGAAGGCAAAAAAGTTGAAATATATTATGATGAAGAAGATATCTTAGTAGGTAAGAAGGTTGGAGATACATACTATAACGAAAAAGGCGTTAAAATAGATTCTCTACCATCTGCTGACGAACATAAGACAGAAAAAGAAAATAAAAAAGCTGAAGCAGTTCAAAAAGATGAAGAAGCAAAAACACCATCAGAATACCTAGATCCTGAAGGATTTAATGATTACCGTTCAGAATTCGTTAACTCTATTAGAGAAGGCGCTATTGCAACATATGAAAAATATGGTGTCTTACCATCATTAACAATAGCTCAAGCTGTAATGGAATCTGGTTGGGGTAGAAGCCCAATTGGTTACAATCTATTTGGTATTAAAGCAGGAAGTAAATGGCAAGGCAAAGTGGTTAGATGTGGTACTCATGAACAACTAGCAGATGGCACAGTAGTTCAAACATCAGCAGTATTTAGAAATTATGATTCATTTGAAGAGTCAATTGATGATCATGGAAAACTAGTTTCTGAAGGAAGATATGAAAAAGTTCCACAAGCAACAAACTATAAAGAAGCTGCTCAAGCAGTAGCAGATGCTGGTTATGCAACAAGTCATAATTATGCTGATAGTTTAATTGGTTTAATTGAAAAATATGGTTTAGATCAATGGGATCCAAAAACAACATAATAAATTAAGTAGCAATACTTAATTTTTTTATGTAAATTATACAATTGATATCATTGACAAATTATTATATAATTATTAAGAGAATAAAAGGTGATAT
>CAMJMP010000170.1 GCA_946407055.1 uncultured Mycoplasmatota bacterium
AATAACATAGCAAGCCATATGTAGATATTTTATAAACACATACTGGTGTTACTTTAATATCTATAGCACCTGTTTCTTCATACATTTCTCTTTTAGCTGCTTCTTCCCAAGATTCACCTTCTTCGATGTGACCTCCTGGAATCTCCCAACCATTTCGTTTAGAATTGTATGAGAATAAGTATTTATCTTTATAACGACATACACATATTACTCTAGTTAATTCTGAATCTTCACAATAACCTAAATCAAATACTTTAATATCCATATGAATACTCCCTAATAAATTCCTTTAGAAGGAATAACAAGTTTTTTAACTTTGCCTTTATCTTTACCTGCTTCATCCCAGAAGTCTTTTTGACCATATACAATTTCTTCAGGTTCAAAATATTGAATATTACCTTTCTTATCAGAATATACTTTTAAGAAATAACCACCAACTGAATTGATAAGTCCTTGTTTTTGTTGGAATTGTGTCTTAGCACATAAAGCAGGAACTTCAATACATTGGATATTACGATATACGAAATGATAGCTCTTATGATAATGACCAATTAATAATACTTTTGGTTTTGTATGAGATTCTAGAATTTCAATTCTCTTTTGTGGTTTGTAAGAAAGAGCTTGTGAAGAACCTCCTCCTGGATGATCAAGAACAAATTTAACGCCATTAATATCAATAGCACCTGTATCTTGACCTAAGAAGTGCATGTCAGGACGAGTTATACTTACCCAGTATTCAACAGTAGCACCACCATTTTTGTAATGTGTTTCATCATGGCTACCTAAAATATAATCTGTTTCTATTCCATCAACTTGTGGGTACATATTAACTACATATCCTACTTGTTGATCGAAACCATGTAAGAATTGTTGACGTGGATTTTCTTTACGATCAGGGTAATTACCATCAGTAATATCACCGATGTGTAACGCTTTTCTAATACCTCTATTATATGCTTCTTGATATAATTCATTTAACAAGTGTAATTGTTGATGCTTGTTACCGAAATGAGTGTCAGATACAACTAGTAGTTCTGTACAAGTCAAATCATCAATACTTGCCTTAGACATATTCTTTGTTTTAGGAGAATTCTTTTTAAAGACAATTTCACTGCCAGATGGTTCTAGACGAACACCTTTACCACACATCTCCCAAATATATAATAATCCTTGTAATTCTTTATAATTCAAACCAAATTTTGCCATATAAGCATCAATTGACATACCATTACGAGCGTAACGTAAGAATTTTAATGCTGTATCAATACTTGCTTGGTCAACTGATGGTTTAGCACCAGTAGTATTCAATTTAATTACTGGTCCATTATTTTGTCGTTTGTTACTTACATAATATGGAGAGTCAACTGCATTAAATGATTCTAGTTTACCTTTTTCATCTGTTTTAACAGTTGCATACCAGGCACCAATTGTATTTGAGTATCTTTTCTTTTTCATTTCCTTGTCTGTTGCACAAACACCAGGAACAGAAAGACACTTAACATCACGATATGTAAATTTTTCCATTTGAAGTGAGCCACCGTAAACGAATACATCAGGTTTATCTTCACTTCTTGCGGCATCTATTATTTGTTGAACACGATAAGAAGCAGTATATGTTTTAGCTAAGTTTGCAGCCATAACTTGCATCTTAACACGATCAATTGTTATATCACAAATATCTTCACCTAGATAAACCATATCTTCTCTAGCTTCAGATATTCTTTTTCCTATGTTAATTTGTTTTTTAGATAAATGTTTATCATCTAATTTACCTGAAATAAAGTATGTTTTAATACCTTCATATTTAGGGAAATTAGAAACAATATAATCTATTTGTGCTTGTGTATCTGGTATGAAATTTGAATCATCAGTGATTGGTTTCAAACCAGCTGAAATATTACCACAAATAATTACATTGTGGATTCCCATTTCTTGGGCCTTACGATAAATATCATTTAAGATTTCTAATTGTTGGTTGTTAGCACCAAGTCTAACATCTGAAAGACCAACAAATTTAAATTCATTTGAATCATCTGTTTCAAAAGAATATGTACTTGTTTCTTTATCTATTAAATCTCCTTGATTTATGATATGGAAACCATCGTCAAATTGTTTAACAACAATATTGAAACCAGCTTCATTTAAATCACGAGCTAGACCAATGATTTCATAATCACTTAATTCTAAGGCACTTGAAACTAAGGAAATGTGTTTTTCCTTTTTAGTTAATTCAAGCAATTGATCTATAGTTTCTTTTGAGTATTCTTTTTCCTTTTCATCTTCTTTAGTTGCTTGCTCTAATTGCTTTTTTAATTCATCACTTATCATATAACCCTCCCAAAAAAAAGTGGCACTCCGAGAAGAGCACTACTTAAAATTTTCCAAAATAAAGTTGTATACTTTTACCTTTTACCATCTTTATCAACTCTACATTCTAGTAACATTATACCAAAAAGGAGTTTAAAATGATATTACTTTTTTAATAAAAAAGATAACTTTTTTACTGTCTTGCTATTACTTTTATTTATATGAGGGTTATACAAAATTGAACGGCCACCTCTTTGTTCCCAATCTTCTGTGTTTCTAGCATCATCTTCTAAAATGATTGTATGAGATGTTGGTGTGAAGACATCACTCTTTGGTTGTTTAGGTAACACAAAATATATGGGTACATAGAAGCCATCTTTTCTGATTATGTCTGTCTTTTCTACTCCTTCATAGAAAGAGTGAATACGTGTGATGAAACCTTTTAATATTTCAAGTTTTTGTAGTTCTAGAAGTGTTTCTTTAGCGTCAGGTATCCTTTGGCATTGTGCATAAAAAGAATGCCAATCAATATTAT
>CAMJMP010000171.1 GCA_946407055.1 uncultured Mycoplasmatota bacterium
AAAAACAGATTATTTATCTGTTTTTTTTAATGTTAGTTTTGGTCCACCATAGATAAATTCTTCTGTACTATGTTTACCTTCTCTATTTATTAAACGAATTGCACAATTAGTCATGGTTGGTTCTTTAGCATACCATTCTGGTGAATAATGCATCCAGTTCATGATGAAAGTTCTAATTGTTGTGCCATGAGATACGACAAATAAAGGATCATTATCATCTCTAAAAATAGTATCTATGAATTGCTTAGTTCTTAGTGCAACATCATAAGGAGCTTCTCCTTGAGGTAATACGGCATAGAACTTACCTTCATTTTTATAATAATTATCATAATGAGCGAATTCATCTGGATATAATTCTTTTATTTTAGATATTTCTTTATCACTAAATAAACCATAACGTTGTTCAATTAAAGTTATATCTTCTTTAACATCTGGTATTTGAAGATGTTTGTTTATTTGCTCTGCTGTTTGTCTTGTTCTAGTATAGGGACTTACCCATAAACGAGCATTAGATAAATCAATATTATGTTCATTAATGTATTTAACTAAAAAGACACCTGCTTCATTAGCTTGTTCGATACCTTTTTCAGTTAATTCTACTTTATGATCTGGTAAACCTGTAATATAGTTTTCTTTAGTGTTTTGTTTAGATTCACCATGTCTTATTAGGAATATTTTCATATATTTCTTCCTTTCGATTGTATATTATAACAATTATTTAAAGAAAAAGAAGTATTAAATACTTCTTTTTTGTCTCTTTGTTAATGTTAAATCTAAATGTTGTTCTAATGCTGGTATGTCAGAATATTCTGTTATTACTTCTTCAAAGGACATATTATGAGTTTTCTTAACTAAGTCTTTTAAATGTTTAATAAAGTAATCTCTATCCTTTTTATACTCAGTGAACAACTTAGCTGATGCAATATTACCTATTGCATAGTTTTGTCTAGATATATCTTCAGATTTTACCATATTATCTTGTGTATATTTTAGTGATAAACCTTCTATTCTTGGATCATAATCTGGTGTATCTATTAAATCTAATACATATTTACATCTTTTAGTTATTGCTAATAGTAATGTTTCTAAGTTTCTAATCATCATTTTAACTACTACTGGATTAGATTTACCATTTTCTAACAAGAAATCAAAGAACATTCTTTCAAATAGAATTGAAAATATTTCATTTTCAATGTTTTTAGCAAATGTATCTTTTCTAGCATTAGCTAAGGTATTGTATGTGAACGCATGACCCATTTCATGTGCTATGGTTACTGGTGGTGTTTTTAATTGATTATCATATGGATCTGTTAGAACAATATAAGATAATTTACCAGCGTCAATGCAATAACATAATTTAGTGTTTTTAATTCCAAGAATCATTCCTCTATCTTCTATTTCGTGGAATAAATCATAACAATTAATAAATTTGAAGAATTCGACCATTTCTGGTCCAAAGTCATCTTCTACTTTATCAAAGTAAATATAACCTGTTCGATAGTTTTTATAAGTTTTAGCAATTCTAGAGTATAAATCAATTAATCTATAACGGAAATAACGTGTGTTATCAATGTATTTTTTAGCAGATTCATTAATTAAAGCACGATAACCACATTTATTAGATATGTTATTGAATTCTTCTTGTGAAAGCATTCCTTGTAATAGTAATATACGTGCTTCACCAATGATTTTTATGATATTGGCTAGATGCCTTCTATGCTCTAATTCTGCTTTTCTATCTAAATTGTTTGTTAATATTGATTCAGTACTCATAGAAATTCCCCTCAAATTAGTTATGTACTATAGCATAGTATTTGTAATATTTCAAATTATGAGATAAAAAAAAGAACATAATATGTTCTTAATATTCAAAATGGTGGAGTAGATGGGAATTGAACCCATGTCCAAGATACTTTGTAATACAAAATCTACAAGTTTAGTTAGATTTTAATTTCACTAAAGTAATGGCTATAACGTACCATAAATCTTTAGCTATCCTAATAAGAATTCGTTACTGTAACTTAGGAAATACAGTAATATAACTCATATTTATAAACTTTTATATTACCCTATGAGTAAAAGTATATAAAAGTGCTCCTCAACCTATTATTAGGCGAATGCTAAAGCATTAGGAGCGAAACTATATTCAGTTTCGTCATTTTAATTTAATTTTGAGTTTAGGTGCTCCACCACTTGCATTCATATTCAAACATACCCTGTCGAAGCCAGTCTACCCCGTGTATGTACGGTGATTATACCACATTTTTATGGTTTTAAAAAGTTTATCTATTAAAGAACTAGGAGTTTTTGACATGTTTTTAACGAATTTGTTATAATTTGGGCATGAGAAGAGGTAAAAATTGGCATTTCTTATATATAGGATAATGTTGACTTTTAAATGACGGAGTGGTAGTATAGGCCGTGATTTGAAGGAGTTTTACTTCAAAAGGGGGAAAAGGATATGAAGAATTATTACGAGTTATTTCGCTATTCTATAGCCAAAGGCGAAAGTTACTCTAGTGTTGATTTATCTTCACTTAGTGCTAGATATGATCTAATACAAAAAGATATCATCACTAAAAAGAGTTTAGCTCATGTTGATAGTCCTGAATATGCTAAGTTGGTTGATTATGAAAATCAATTACATGAAGCTTATAAAGTATTATCAGATGATGCTAAAAGGGCTGAATATGATGCTTCTTTAGTTAAACCTAAGGAAGGAAAGAAAGGACCTACAGTAAGACAAAGAGTTATCTCTGCTGTTACTGGTTTAGTTGTAGCATTCACTGCTTTTGGTGCTACTGCAGCAAAACCTGTAAGAGCTAAAGCAGATAC
>CAMJMP010000172.1 GCA_946407055.1 uncultured Mycoplasmatota bacterium
TTCGAACCCGCGACCCCCTGCGTGCAGGGCAGGTGCTCTAGCCAGCTGAGCTAATTCCCCAAAGGCAAATTAATAATAACATATATTTATTGCCTTAGCAAGTTTTTTTTAACAAAAACCCACTATTTGTGAGAAAAATAGGGGAAAATCAGGGAAAAGTACTATTTTCCTGCCATATTTGTCTATATCCTTTATTTTTCCTTCTTTTATAACAAATCTACCATCTTTAAAGAATTTAATTTTAACATACTCATTATTATGAAAAGCTTCATATATTTTGTTTTCTATTTCTTGTATTTGATCTTCAGATAGAATAGGCATTTCTACCTTATTCCTTTTACTTAATACCTCATTAATCATACCATGACCATCTGCCACTGCTGCAAATGGTGCCCATTTACCATTACTCATGCATTATGTCCTCCAATCTTTCTATTTCTTTCTTTGACAGTTGAATCACTAAGTAGAGCACTCGCTCTAAGAAGGCTATTCTTACCAAACCTAGCAGTTATTTCATCAATAGCTTTATCTTCTTTCACATCTTTTTCTTTAGATTCCAAACTATCAAACAAATTCAATTGTACATATTCTTTATTTTGTAGTCTTCCTGCACTAACACCAACTCCTCTAATCGGAGCATTGTTCATATAATATCTATCAAACAATAACAAACAAGCTTCTAATATTTCTTTAGTACTATCAGTTGGTGTATCTAGTTTCATTACATGATAGAAACCACCTCCATAATTCTTTGAATAACGAATCATTAAACCTATAACTAATGCTTGTTTGTTATTAAGTCTTACTCTTTTAGTAACTACATCAACCATCTCGCTGATAATGATTTTTACATTATCACCATAATAATCTTTAAATAATACTTGGCTATTAGAATAAGATTTTTCTTTCACAGGAGCACCTATATCAGATATAACAGATAAATCTATACCATTAGCATGTTCCCATAATTCTTCACCCATAACCCCAAACTTTTGCTTTAACTTATTCTTATCATAATGAGCTAAATCACCAATCTTATTAATTCCTAAAGCGTTTAATCTTTTTTCCATTCTAGGACCAATTCCCCACATCTTAGATAGAGGAGTAATCTCCCATAAAGTTTTAGGAATATCTTCATATGTCCATTTAGCAATTCCATTCTTGTACTTTTTAGCTTCTATATCCATAGCTACTTTAGCTAGTAGTATATTTGGTCCAATACCACAAGTAGCAGTAAGACCAGTTCTTTTATGAATCTCTTCTAATATTTCTTCAGCTAGTTCATAATCAGTCTTTTTATACATTTTCAAATAATTAGTTACATCTAAAAAACATTCATCAATAGAGTAGACATATAAATCTTCTTTAGCTACAAAATCTAAATAAACCCCAATAACTTCTTCGCTTTTCTTTATATAAAAACTCATTCTAGGTGGTACTATCTTATATTTAATATTCTTAGGTATCTCATATATTCTTCCTCTAGAAGGAACTCCTTGCTTCTTTAAATAGGGTGTAACAGCTAATGTAATAGCACCACCACCTTGTTTTGGGTTAGCAACAACCAAAGGAAAGTTAAATGGGTCCAACTTTCTGGCAACACATTCACATGATGCAAAAAAACTCTTTAAATCAATACTTAGAATATTTCTTTTAGGGTATAATTCTTCATCCATATGCCATCACCACACGCGAACATTCGTTCTATAAAAATTATACTACAATTAAAAAAATATTCAATAAAAATGTGCTATAATATTACACAAGGTGGTTTTATGAAGAAGTACACAAAAATACTGTTAATAATACTGATATTATTAACAATGACAGCTTGTAAAGAAAAAGCAAAAGAAACAAAGAAAGAGGAAACTAAAGTGGAAGAAAAAATAGTTACAGAAGAAATAACAGAAGGAACAATTGAAGGCTATTCATTTAAAGAAGTTGATAAACCAACAGATCGTGTTAAAATCCAAATGGAAAATGGCGATATCATCCTTATTGTTTTATCTAATAAAGATACACCAATAACAATCAAGAACTTTAAAAAACTAGTAAGTCAAAATTATTATGATGGTTTAATCTTCCATCGTGTAATAAAAGGCTTCATGGTTCAAACAGGAGATCCAACTGGTACAGGAGCTGGTGGCTCTGAAGAAGAAATAAAAGGTGAATTCTCAGATAACGGCGTTAAGAACAATTTATCTCATACTAGAGGTGTTGTATCTATGGCAAGACGTGGAGCTAGAGTAGAATCTGCAGCAACATGGAATTCTGCTTCAAGTCAATTCTTCATCGTCCATGAAGATTCAACTTACTTAGATGGTAAATATGCTGCCTTTGGTAGAGTATTTGCTGGTATGTCTGCTGTAGATAAAATAGCGAATGCAGAAACTGACTCAAATGATAAACCATTAAAAGAACAAAAGATAAAATCAATAAGATTTATAGAAATAACAAAAGAAGACTAAAAAGTCTTTTTTTTTATTCAAAAATAAGATAAAATAATAATAGAATGAAAATAGGTGGATTGTATGGAAAAGAACAAAAACAAGAAAAATGTTAAAAATAATACAAATAAGAAAGTAAATACTAATAAAAAGGTAGCTGCTAACAATCATAAACCAGCTAAGAAAGTAACACCACAAAAACCAAACAATAAAAAGGTTGCTAAAAAGGTAGCTCCTAAGAAAGTTGAACCAGCAAAAAAAGTTCAACCAAAACCAACTCCAAAACCTGTTGAAACAAAGAAACCAACTCCGGAAGTTAAGAAAGAAGTTACTAAAGAAGAAAAGTTAGAAAGAACAATGATCTTCGATGGTACTCAAAGAAAGA
>CAMJMP010000173.1 GCA_946407055.1 uncultured Mycoplasmatota bacterium
TTTGCCATTTATTCTTAGAAATAACCAGCCATATATCTTTTTCACTAATATACTTAATACCACTTCTAAATAATTCTTTTTTCTTACTCTTAAGCGCAGGTAATACTCTGTTATATAATTCATTAATTGATTCGAATTTTATATCATCCATAAGATCACCCTACATCTCTAACATTATATCATATAATTCTTCATTTTAAACGGCTAATTAAGTAAAAAAGCAAGAAAATATCTTGCCTTTTAACTATTCATGTCCTTAATTATTTCATTGATATAATCCATAACATCTTCGTTAGGAATTTCTGTTTTATTATATTGTCTAATTACATCAGTATATGCGTCTTCATCGAAGTCTATACCACTTAACTTATACTCAGTTATACTAAATGGAACTTCGATATATTTCTTATCAAACTCTTCTCTCTCATCTTCACTTAATGTGAAACTATTATCTATTGAAGACGTTGGATCAAGGTTTTTAGCTATATCAACATAAACATCATTGCCTTCATCATCAAAAGTAACTATATACCAATTATCAAACTTTTCGTTTTTAACATCATATAAAAGTGTTAAACGAGCTTCATTAAAACCTTTAGTTTTAACAACACTGCCACCCATAATATAAGCCATATACACTTCGCAGTTTTCTTTTTCATCATATTCAAACAAGAATAGTTCTGGAACATCATCGTCATTAATATCTAACAAATAACCTTGAACATATCCATTAACACTAGCATATTTACTTCTTATATAATCATAATACTTAAGTCCCCAGTCAGTATTAATAGTAACTGGTGTATCATCTTCTTCTATATATCCAGGATCATCATCATCTATTTCTTCTTCCTTTTCTTCTTTTTTTTCTTTTTTAGAAGTACGAGTTTCTTCTTTGTTCGCATTATTTGTAATCAAATAATAACCAAGACCACCCAATGCTAAAACAATTATTCCGATAATTATTATTAAAGTATAATTATTCTTTTTTTGTACTATAACATTTTCTTCCATAGATTACACCCTTTTATTCACCAAAATTCAAAATATCATCATAACCTGTAATATAATCATATCCAGCAAAATAATTAGCATAAACAGTCGCTGAAATACGTGACTTAGTTTTATAAGTTCCTTTTATTTCAAACAAATCAGGACTTTCTTTTATAACAGTTCTAACAAATATTATTGAAGTTCCTTCCATCTTATAGAAATGAGATGTAACATTAGTTCCTGATGGTATAGTATTCATAATATAGAAATCATTCTTAGTAGGATTATACATAATTCCTTTATAAGTATATAATTCTCCAACTTTATATAAAACATGAGTCTTTTGATCAAATGTCATAACTAAAACTCTGTACCAATTATCGTTATCTACATAAGCTATTAATAATTCCTTAGTACCATCTTGATTTAAGTCAAAGAACAAATATTTATTTGGTTCAGAAGTCCAACTAATATAATTATTAAACTTTTTCTCTAAGATAAATGATTTATAAACTTCATCAATATTTCCACTATTAGCACGATCTTTTAATATTTTTTCCATCTTAGTATCTAAACTACTATTAATATAATAATCTTTATTATAACTATTAACTAAACCAGTTAAATCAGCTTCTATAGAACCAGCACTTATCTTTTTATAGTTAACATTAACAGTAGAATCAGCATATTCAACAATTATTTCTTTCTTCTTAGAAACAACTCCATCATTACCTTGTGCAAGTTTACTTAAATCAGTGTAATAATCTACTCCATTATCTATTTCACTTAAATACCATTTAGCTTTTTTATCTTCTACATGATACATTAATTTAATTTCGCCTTCATAGTATTTTCTACTCTTATCTACTTTATCATTATTAATAAATAAAACGATAGTTTCATCATCATCACCATATAGTTTTATTACTAACTCTGGAACACCATTATCATCAAAGTCAATCAAAGCAGCATCAGATTGAGTTGATCCTTTTAGTAAGTTAGATTCAACTAAATATTCATAATATTTAGATCTCCAAACTTCTTTTTCATCAACTGGTTCTTGTTTTTTTTCATCTCCGCCACTAAATATTAAAACTAGTACTACTATTAAAGCAATAAAAAGTAATACACCAATAACACTTAGCTTAATCCAATCAATTTTCTTTTTTTCAACCTTAGGTGCTTCTACTCTAGGTCCAGCATCAATAAACTTATTCATCTTACTCACCTACTACTTATATCTTTCTATAACACTATAATCGTTAATCTTATAACTAATTAGTGCTCCACCAAAATTCTTATAAGGATTATCTAAATTATCACCATAGTCATTTTCTTCAACCAATTTTAAATTTATCTTTTTATTATCTTCTAAAGTTAAATCATAAATTGATTCATAACCCATTGAACTCTTTTGATAAACCAAATATTTTTTTTGATCAAATAGATTAATATTTGCTGCTGATAACTCACCAAGATCTACAAGTTCATTAGTATAAGTGAAAAACATATACTTAATTGTTTCATCATCTTCTCCTGTCTTAACAATTAGTTCAGGAATTCCATTGTCATCTATATCTACTAAATGATAAATACAAGTAAATCCATCATTGTCACTTTCACAATCAAATTCTTTTAATTCATCAATATAAGTTTCTTTCCATCCCTTATCCCCAACGAATTCATTATCAGAAACTACACTTTCTTTTTTAGGTTCTTCTTCTTTTTTATTAGGTATCAAACTACAACCTGTTAAAAATATACAAAATATGAATAAAATTATAATCCTTTTCATACTTAATCACCTACCATAATTATACCATTAAAAAAAAGAGATTA
>CAMJMP010000174.1 GCA_946407055.1 uncultured Mycoplasmatota bacterium
GAAGTTAAACCACTTAATAATGTTTCTGCTCTATCAGCTAAAATAGTAATGTTATTATCTATTTCTTCTAATTCTTTAGTAGCTTGTTCTTCATTAGCTAATGTATTTGAAATATATGCATCTAGTAATGCCTTAACAACTAATATAGTATCTTCCATAGTTTGAATTGGTTGATCCATCTTTTCAGAAATATCACGCCATCTTGAACCCAATTTACTATCATCAGAAATAACTATATCTGACATACTAGCACATTCAGTTTTAATTTTTGTTACATTTTCTATTAAATCATTAAAAACTTTAGATGCTTGTTCTTTTAAATCTTCGAAAGGTTTAACATTAAAATTACCATATACACTCATGCTAACACCTACTAACTATTTAAGTTCTCTTGAGTAGTCAAGTAACTATCTGTTGCTGCACTCAAAGCATCTACTGTATTGTACATAGATGTTATCCATTCTGATAATGATTTTAGTTGCTCATTAAGAGCTGTTCCTTTGTTAGTTTCCTTTACGAATGTTTGAAAATTTGCATCTTCAAATACCTTCACGAAATCTTTGTTATTTAAATCTACGTTATCTAATGCTGTTTTAATTTCATTTAGTGAAGATCTTGCATTTTGTATTGCGCTATTACCTAAAGCCATATAAATGCCTCCTCTATTATCTACATTATATAATATTTTCTATTTTATTTGTAGGTTTTTTTCTTCTTCTAATTTTTTCTTTAATTCTTCATAATCTTTTACTTTTTTATCTCTTGCATCGTAATCTTCTTTGAATATTTCTCTAACACAGAAATTAGGTCTTTTTTCATCCCAATCCCAAGTATGGAATGCATCTCCTAAACAAGATTTCCAATCAGGACATTTCTTACATTTACTGTTAGATGTTCTATTAATCTTACGATAAAGTTTAAATTCATGTTCCCATATATCAGAGAATTTTCTTTCTCTAATATTTCCTTGTATTAATTCAGGTCTTCTTTCAATATCTGGACATCCAAATACATCACCATTACTTAATACACTAGCAACCCAATAACCTGTAAAACAGAAATAACAGTTACCTAATAATTCTATATTTAAATCATTACCTAAGAAATGACCACATCCATATTTAAACTTCATATCAGGATTTTCTCTTCTCTTTTCAATAATGAATTTAAACATCTTTTTATATCCATCAGCATCTAATAATAAATCATTATTCCCTTTAGCTCTACCTATTGGATCAACTTCTATCAAACGCCAATCTTTAACTCCTAAATCTTTAACAATTTTATAAATATCTTCTAATTGATCAATATTCTTTTTATTACAACAAGTTGTTACTTGTAAATCTGTAATAGTTGGACATTGTTGCATTAACTTAATTCCTTTTAATATCTTCTCAAAAGAACCAGGAACTTTTCTAAATGCTTCATGTAATTCTTTTACACCATCAATACTAACAGATACAGTAGACATCTTAGCTTTTTCCATTTTCTTGACTACTTTTTCATCTATTAACATACCATTAGTAGTCATTCCCCAATGGAAACCTAAACTTGTTGCATATTCCATTAATTCAAATAAATCTTTTCTTACTAATGGTTCACCACCAGTAATAAATAACATTATTTTATTTGCATCATAATGTTCTGCAACATCATCTAAGACACCCTTAATTTCATCTCCAGTAATTTCATCCTTTGGCATGAAATCACCACAACTACTTCCACAGTGTTCACATCTAGCATTACATCTTGAAGTTACTTCAAAAAACAATGCTTTTAATTGATGTTCTTTATAAGCTTTCTTTTTAAAATCATATAATTGATCAACAAAATCTGTATTCATTTTTTACCCACCTTACTATAACATTATAACAATTAAAAAATATTAATCATAGTTCAAATTATACTTTTTAGTTTCACCACATATACCATTATCATAAGCATAACAAGGATATACATATTGTTCTTCACTAGTTTCATCAATTTCTTTTATATTAATTATCTTAATATATAAAACATATCCATAATCATTTAATGGCATTTGTTGTAATACACCTTCTATTTCATACCACTTATTATGCATTATATTATGGTCTCCAGTTTTAACAATGAATCCTCCAAATTCAGCATCAGCAGCACAACAAGAAATAACATACTTACCTAAAGCAAAATAACCATCAGGAACTATATTTCCATACTTAACACTAAATCCCTTAACTTTAATCGTTTTACCAACATAATCAATTGCATTTGGCATAAAAGTTAAATAACTAGATAAATCATCATAACTAGCATCTATTACTTTAAAGTACGGATGTTCAAAATTATATGTTATATCTTCATCTACTTCCTCTACCTCTACTGGCCCTACATATGTAACATTATTTTTCTTTTGACCAAAATTACCCATTCTATTATTGGCCATAGTCATCGATATTCTTCCATCACCAGCAAGTATCAATAATACTAAAGGTAATAACAAGATAATATCTGTAAATCTAAAACTATCACTCTTTTTACTAAATATAAAAACTATACCTATTATTAATAATGGAATTAAAGCTATCTTAATATACATTTGTAATTGTGGTGCTAAGAAGTTACTTAACTTCTTTGTATACCATACATAACCAATTATTCCACTATATAAAAGACATATAAAACCTAAATACTTATTTCTCATATGAACCTCACCACCAATACTGAACATATGAAAATAACTACAAATATTAAAGATATTAATGTTAATACAAAACTCTTCTTATAATTACCAAATAATACAACTGTATTCTTAATATCTATCATAGGT
>CAMJMP010000175.1 GCA_946407055.1 uncultured Mycoplasmatota bacterium
ATATCTCTTGCATAACTATTAATTGTTGTTTCAGGATATCTTCTTTCTTTTTGTAAGTAGTTAGTGAACTCTTTTATTCTTTCCATTATTCGTTTCCCGTTTGTGCTACTACATTAACTAATTGTTCCAGTTCTTCATTAGTAGCAATTCCTTCTTTATACAATTGAAGATATTTATATAACTTGGTTTTCTTATCATGTTTTTGGGAAACTTCTTCAATATATTTAGTCATTAATTCTTTGCCGTCATATGACTCAACAATATTATTGAATTCTTCTTGTTCTTTAGTTGATAGTTTGATTTTTTCAATCTTGTTAGTTATTTTATCAAGTTTTGCTGTGTATTCAGTTATTGCTTGAATTAAGATATCATATTGATTTTGTCCTGTTTCCATGATTATCACCTATTTAATTATAACAAAAAAGCATAGATATTTCTATCTATGCAGCTCTTTGTTCTTTATTTTTATAAGTCTTTTTTTGAGATTGCTCTTCTGCTAATTCTGGTTTTAATGTATTTTCGATATATAATACTATATTTCTTAATTCTTCATATTCAATATCATTAGCGGCTTCTAATGCAACTTTTATATATTTTTCTCCTTTAGTAATAAATAAATCTAGATTATGAAGAATTAATCTTACTTTATCAATTGCTTCTTTGCCTTGATATTTATTTAAGAAATTATATATTTTATTCATTAATTGTTTATTATTAATATTACTTGATATAAATTCTTTTAGTGTATTAGGTACAATTATTTCTTTTACACCATCAAATATTGGTCCATGTGGTATTTCTCTAACATTACCTTTTTCAAAGAATATTATTGAAATATCTTGAATTTTGTCATCTGGATCAATAACACCTTTATCCATCATATCAGTAAATAATTCAGGAACACTAGTTTTACTTGTAAAAGTATCGATTTCTTCTAATGATGTTAAATCTTCACCATTATATAGAGAAGATAAATTCCATTCTAGAGGTACATAATCTTTGTTGCCTCTTTTTATCGCTAAACGATATATTTTACCTTTCTTCACACTTACCACTCCTTGAAGAGAAGTAATATATCATAATTAAAAAAACGTGTCAATAGATATATTATTAGTTAAAATGGCTTTTATATGTATGTTTTACTTGCAATATTTAAGTTTTTTTAGTATAATTCTACTTGTATTTAAGGAAGGAGCGACATAGATGGCAAATATTAAGAGTTCTAAAAAGGCAATTAAAGTAATAGCTAAGAAGACTGACGCTAATCATGAATATAAAGCAAGAGTAAAGAATTCTATTAAGAATTGTGAAAAAGCTATTGAAGCTAAAGATGTAGCCGCTGCTACTGAAGAATTGAAAAAAGTACAAAAGAACATTGATAAAGCTGTAAGTAAAGGTGTAGTTAAAAAGAACACTGCTGACAGAGAAAAATCAAGATTAAATAATAAAGTAAAAGGAATGAAGTAATTTACTTCATTTTTTTATTGTTATGATATAATTAGTTTATGGTGATTATATGACAAAAGTAAAAAACATTATTTTTTCTATTGTTGTAATTTTAGTGTTTGTTATGTTTGGTCTTAATTATAAAAAGATTGTTAAGAAGGTATCATCTTATATATATGATATTCGAAATCAAACTAAAGAAATAATAATTAAAGATAGTAATCTTTATTCTAAACATAAGAGTTATAAGTTTGTGGAAACTACTGATAATTTTAGACCTAATAGTTATAATGATTTAATTAATATTTTCTATACTGTATTAGATAATGGTTGGGATGAATTTACATTCTATTGTGGCGATGATTATGCAGCTTGCGTTAACGACGTAGATAAGTTAAGTAACGATCAAGCATTATTATCTAATATTAATAATTATGTTCATCCTTTTAACAGTTATTCTCAAGTAAGAGTTGTATATGATGAATATGGTGAAGTTGATATATTTGTTACTCATACTTATAATGATGAAGAACGCGAAAAAATCTATAATAGAGTTTCAGCAATTATTAATCAGTTAATTACTGATAAGATGAGTGATAGAGAAAAGATTAAAGCAATTCATGATTATGTAATAAATAATACTAAATATGATAATGAACGTAGAGAAAAAGGATCTAGTAGTTATGATTCAACGAAAGCTACTGGTGTACTATTCCAAGGTTATGGCATATGTAGTGGTTATGCTGATACAATGGCAATATTCTTAAATCAAATGGGAATAGATAATTATAAGATATCAAGTGCTAATCATGTTTGGAATGCTGTGTTATTAGACAATAATTGGTATCATTTAGATTTAACATGGGATGATCCAGTAAGTAATAATGGTAAAGATATATTACAATATGATTTCTTCTTGATTGATTCAGCTACTCTACTTAAAAGAGATGTTACATCATCAGAGCATGATTACAATAATAACTATTATTTTATCAATTAAAAAAGTCCATTAAGGACTTTTTTTAGTTTGTAAATAATACTTTTTCACTCTTATATTGTTTAATTATTATATTGATAATAATGATTATATATAGAATTGAAGAAGCTATTACAGCAAATACATTCATTAAATTGAAATTATTATTGAATAAATCTAATAGTATTTGTACATAATTACATACTGGAATTATATATAAGTATTTAGAAGTTTCAAGACCAGCGAATGATACAAACATTGGGATTAAACTTACAAAGCTTAATATAGATGATTTAGATTGTGCTTCTTTTGATGTCTTACACATAGCAGTTAATGCTAGTGCTAAACCAGATATTAAAATTGATGCAGATAATACTGTTAAGA
>CAMJMP010000176.1 GCA_946407055.1 uncultured Mycoplasmatota bacterium
CCAACATATAGCAACCACTTCTTCTGCAAATGTTATAGCTTTTTCTAAAGAATAGAAATCAAAATATATTTTTTCTTGTTTTTCATCTACTACTTCTAGAGTATAAACAACAAACTCACCATCTGTTTTTATATCAATATTCACACAATTATGTATTAAACTAATAGTCATTTTATTATCATGTATATACCAATGGTCTTGTTCAATTCTTTTCATACAAAACCCTCCCTAAATTCATTATAACAAAAAAGTGATTATTCCAATCACTTTTCTATTCTATTTCAAATTCTACCCAAACTTTGTATATATCTTCTTCAGTTATAGGTCGATCTGAATCAAAAAAGATTTCTTTTACTAAACGATATGTTCCTTTAGGTAGTTCCCCATATATATTTTCCCAATTATGAGTTATTTCTCTTGTTTCGAAAGGTTTAATGTTATAAGCTGGTAAAGTGAAAATACAACTACCATTACATATATCTTCTACTTTTTCCCATCCATTTATATTATATTTTTCTATATAGAATGGTTCTCCAGTAGTTATTTCATATTCTAGAGTATTCTTTATTAAAATTGTAGCTTTGGTTTTAGAAAGCGTTCCTTTTTTGATTGTCATTTCGACACCATCATTGATATTATCACCATCTAACATAGTACATGTTCCGCCATTCTTTTTAACATAATCATTAATTACATTAAATATTTGATGTGCGTTATCATATTTTCCCAAATCTAAAATATCAATGAAATAAGAATCACTTCCAATTTCTATCGGTATTCCACTTGTCTCTTCATATTTAATAGTTAAACCATGTTCTTCACCATAAAGATGACAATGAATACTTTCAGTTATTGTCCTACCATCACTTTTTGATTTTCTAATTCCAATAAATAAAAATGCAAGAATTGCTGTTAAAGCAAAGAATGCTACAACAAATATTAATAGCCCTTTTAAAAGTTTATAGATTAGACCAGCTAGTTTTTCTGTATTAGAAACTTTTTCTACTACGACACTTTTAACATCATTATCTAACAATTCATCTATAGATATATTAAGTTCTTTTGATAATTGTTTTAATTGTTCTGGATTGGGTTGAGTTTCATTTAATTCCCAATTAGATATAGTTTGTCTAGTTACATCAAGTTTTTCACCTAATTGCTCTTGTGATAAACCTTTCTTTTTTCGTAATTCTAGAATTTTATCTCCTAACTTCATTCTTTTTCCTTCTTTCTGAAATTATTATATTAATATTAACTTTTTTAATCTATCAAATGTCTTTGGAAGTTTGTCAAAGTTTTTTAACATCCATAATTATTATAGCAAATTATGCTATAATGATTATGATAAAAGGAGGATTGAAGATGTTTAAAGATAAAAAGTTATATTTGTTTTTAGGTGTTGTAGTATTATTCTTTGGTTTTTTATATAGAATTAATTTCTCTGTAGATACATATTTATTATTTGCTTCACCTAACTATAGTTATGTTAGAGAATATTTGGGTGCAGGAAGAATATTTACTTGGTTATTGTTCTATGTAATGGGTTTAATTAAAATACCACATATAGAAATGTATTTAGTTTCTTATATATTAGGTATTGTATTACTTACTATAGCTATTTATGAATTAAATAAGATATTAGATAAATATATAGATAATAAGTTTTTATCAATACTAATATCCATTTCTATTTTAATTAATCCTTTTATTATTGAATTATGGTTATTTATTGAATCAGGTATTATGATGTTATCTATATTAGGTTGTGTAGAAGCATTTAAATATTTTGATAAATATCTAGAGAAGAAAAATAAAAAGAACTTGTTATATTCATTTATTTGGATGTTAGTTGCAGCATTCTCTTATCAAGGTACATTAGCATTATTTATTGCTTTAAGTATCTTTAGTGTTTTATATAGAAGTAAGAAGTTTACTGATTTTATAGTTAATAATGTAATAATGGGTTTGATATATGGTTTACCTACTCTTGGTAATTATATATTAATAAGATTATTTAGTAATAATCGTGTTGGTGGAAGTTTTAATATAAGTAATACAATTAGCAATATATTACATTCTACTAAGATCATTATTGGTGGTTTTGGTTTAGTATTTAGAGGAGCTATTACTATTCTATTAGTAGCATCTATTACAATAGTTATTTATTATATTTTAAAGAGTAAAAGTAAAAAGAAAGGTATATCTATATTAAGTGTTATATATATTATATTAATGATATATATATTTACGATATTACCTATTATTCCTCAAACTGGAGAAAGGATTGCTGTTTATCCAAGAACATGTTATGCCTTCTTTAGTATGATTGGTGTTCTATTCTTATTTGCTAATAAGAAAGCTAATTATAAAGGTTTTATGTTAATACTACTTGTGTTATTAGGAATGGAATTCTTATCTTTCACAAGAATTGAAGGTAATAGATATAGAGTTAATCAATTAGATAGAGAGATTATTTTAGAAATAGAAGATAAAGTTAAGGAATATGAAAAAGATACTGGTATTACTGTTAGTAAATTAGCTATTTATAATCTTAAAGATTCTGCTAAGTTCTATGATAGATTAGATGATAGACTTAATGTAAGTGCAATAAAGGAAAGACCTAGTGGATTAGCTGCTTATACATTCTTTGCTAGAAGAAGATTAGAATATACAAAAGAAGATAAAGAAGTTTATGAACAATTCTTTAAGAATATAGACGATGATGAATTTGATATAAATCAAGTAATTATTATTGATGATACTATTCATTGGTATTTATATTAAGATAGAT
>CAMJMP010000177.1 GCA_946407055.1 uncultured Mycoplasmatota bacterium
CTTTTTCAATCCTTTTTGATAATAAAAAAAAGACACTAATGTGTCTTTTTTATTCTTTTACTTCAATTACCGTTGTTTCAGGAATATAACTTCTTAGATAATCTGCTATTTCCTGTGTTTTAACATAAACTATAGTAGCTCCAGAACTTTCAAAGAAACCACTAATACCACTAACAGGATTAGTATTACTAAGACTATCAAAATTAAATGAACTAATATCTACTTCCGTTAATTGAGGTGTATAAGCAAACATTCTCCACATATTTGTAACATTAGAAGTGTCAAAGCTACTTAAATCAACACTCTCTAAAGCACTAGCACGCTCAAACATTGAATGCATATCTGTTACATTACTTGTATCAAAACTACTTAAATCTAATTCAGTTAATGAATTAGTATTTGCAAACATTCCGTCCATAGCAGTTACATTACTTGTATCAAAACTAGATAAATTCAATGACTTCAATTTTTTATCTCCAGAGAACATATCTCTCATAGTAGTCATATTTGATGTATCTACATTATCTAATATTATCTCTTCTACATTTGGCATAAATTGGAATATACCTATATCACCAGGCAATATAGCATTAGTTAAATTGATTTTCTTTAACTTATATATATCCCCATAATCACCACCAGAAAAAGCATATGAACTACCGCCGAACATTCTTCCCATCATATTATATTGACCAAGATTACTCAAATCCCATCCTGTTAAATCTAGTTCTTCTATTTCTGTAGATCCAATCATAATTCCCCAAACACTTCTTACGTTGCTAACATCCCATCCGCTCAAATCTAATTTCTTTAAACCAGTATCAGAGAACATGTAACTAAAACTCATTAAACTTGAAGTATCAAAACCAGAAACATCAATCTCTTCTAAACTTTTATTATTACCAAACATATAAGTCATATTTTTAACTTTACTTGTATCCATACCAGTTAAATCAATATTCTTAAGTAAAACATCATCATAAAACATTCCACCCATATCTTCGATTTCACTTGTATCTATATTTTTAAGATTAATAGTTTCTAATGTTGGTAAATAAGAAAATAAGTATCCACAAGTACCCTTTATCTTTGTCCCTTCAAAATCTAATTCTTTTATAGGTGTATTTGCAAAACTATATCTAAACATACTACCTGCTCCATTTATTGTAGTTCCTCGAATAGACAACTTTTCTAAACTATCCATATTTACAAAAGTTTCAGACATATAACTTACTTTGCTTAAATCAAAACTACTTAAATCAAGTTCAGTTAAATTAGAACTACCATAGAACATTCTATATATTATAGTTAAATTAGGTGTTTCAAAGCCATGTAAATCTAATTCTGTTAAACCCGTTAGATTTTCAAACATTTGGATCATATTCGTTACATTGTTAGTATCAAAAGTAGTTAAATCCAACTCTGTTAAAGAAGTAGCATTACCAAACATATTTTGCATAGTCATTACATTACTTGTATCGAAACTACTTAAATCAATTGATTCTGCCTTACTATTAGAAAACATAGAATTCATACTAACAATAGGTTTATCATTGATACTAGTACATAATTTAGTAGTAACAGGTTCCGTAGAATCTTTATCCGTTAAAACTACTCCCCATCCATCAGCATCATCATAATCTGACCAAGAAGAATAAGAATAGTCTTGTCCATATCTATATGTATATTGACCATTAACATACTCTGCTCCTCGTATTAATTCACCCTCATAAGTACAAGGATTAGGTTTAACTAGTTTTACTTCTATAGAAGATGTTACTTCTATTGTATTAACAGCATTTATATATACTGGTATTAATAAAATTAAAAACAAATTGTATTTAGCCATTCTTTTCTTTTTAAATACAAAGTATAAAATACCAGATAATATAAATATTAACAATAATGTAATAATAATGTCATGTGTTAATGGATTAACTGGTTTATCAGTTATTTCCTTATCACTGATAACTAATTCACCATTAACAATACCTATATGTATCTTTTGTGTTTCTACATACTTACCACTAACTACATCTTCACGATTTACTTTAGTATTATACTTAACAATTAATATAAGATCTTTCTCTTCGTTCTTTTTTATTTTTTTAATAGAACCCATATTAACATCATATAAAAAATATTTAGTTTGAATACTATCTTTAGTTTTAACTATATCTATATCTTCACCAGAAGTATTCTTTATAACTACTTTATATTTAATATAATCATTAACTTCATAGAATTTATTATTAAAAGATAAATTAGATCCTTCTATAACAGTTTCATCTATTATTTCAACATTGGGAGATTTCTCTTCTAATTCTATAGATGTAACTTCTACTACATTTACTTTAGCTAAAACTATAGTAGGAATTAATAAAAGTAATAACAATATGTATTTTAAATATTTCATATTATCACCTATTATCATTATATCATATTAAGAATAATAACATATTTAAATAATAAAAAAGACACTCATGTGTCTTTTTATCTTCCTTTTTTGATTCCTCCATCAAAATAACTTAAATCATCAAATATGTCTTCTTCATCTTCATTATTATCTTTATAACCGAAATAATCCATATCAAACATACTATCCATATCTTCTACTGGTGGGAATAAATCATAATAATCAAATCTTTTAAATAAGCTTTCGATAAAGTCAATTTCAAAGCTAATATTACTTACACTCATACAAGTATTACCAAACGTAGCTCTATCTATATATCTTCTATATTGTTCTTCTGTCATATCACTAATAGGTATACAAATCTTTTCTCTTGT
>CAMJMP010000178.1 GCA_946407055.1 uncultured Mycoplasmatota bacterium
TTAGTATATGGTTGTCTATGACCTTGTTTATTACGGAATTTTTTCTTAGGTCTGTATTTGAAAACAATAACCTTCTTTTGTTTTCCTTGTTTTTCTACAGTACATACAACTTTTGCACCGTCAACTACTGGAGTACCAGTAACGCCATCTACATATAATACTTCGTCAAAAGTAACTTCACTTCCAACTTCAGCATCTAATTTTTCAACATAGATAGTTTCACCTTCAGCAACATAATATTGTTTGCCACCAGTAACGAATATAGCTTTCATCTTCATACCTCCTTATAATTTTTAAGACGCGCCTTTGAGGTGACTATTAAGTACTTAAACCTTTTTAGAGCGGTTTTGATGAAATAACCCTTCAAAACGTTTATAATTATAACAAAGTAATACCTATAAGTCAAACAAAACTGGCATAAACAAACAAAAAGAACTATATTCTAGTTCTTCCCATTTGATCTAAGCGTTCAGATATTATATTAACCCCTGCCATAAGCAAATCTTTTAGACATCTTAATTGCTCTCTAGCAAGTGCATATTCTTCATCTGATTGTTCTTCTTTCTTAGGTTCAGTTACAAGTTTTCCTTCTTCTGAAGTGTTCTTTTCTGCAGTTTCTTCATCAATTTCTGCTTCATCATGATCTGGTTCTAAGATTTGTTCTTCCCCATTTTCATCAACATAACTATAAACCAATTCTCTTCTTGGAATATAAGTTGAATTTAAATATTTTTGATATAACTCAACAGCATTATTATTAGCTGCAAATAATAACATAGATGTTTCCATTTGAGCAATAACATCATCTGTTATTTCATCTATCTTACGTTCTCTAGTATATTCTGGATAATAAACTTGATTACCTTCATCATCAAAGAATACTACATTATCTAATAAGGCATCTAATATATCACCTTTACTTTGATGATATGTTTCAAATATATTTAATAAGTCTTCTTCTTTTTCATAAATAGGAATTCTTTCACCATCAATGATATCAAAGATAACTCTTAAATTCTTTTGTTTATTAGTTAATTCTCTATTTGGATTCTCATTCCATAAAGAAACTAACTTATATAATATTTCTTTTAATTCAGAAGCGGCAGTACTAGCGCTTGTATGGTTTTCACGAGAGAATTTATCCCAGCCAAAATTATATGTATATTTTCTTAAAACATTACCATCTTTAAACTCAACAAGTATTGCTCCATTTTCATACTTCATAGATTCAACTAATCCACTTTGAATTCTGCTAACCATAATGTTATAAAACAAGTCAACATCAAAACAAGTAGGTATTTCTTCACCTTCTACGTCAAAATATAACACTGATTTGTTAGAACAATATTTTGTTACATTTAAATTAAATGTTTTTTCCATCTCTTTATATTCACCATTAGAGATTTTCTTTATTTGATAATTCTCCATACCAAATCGCCCCAAACATGTTTTCTATGATAAACTAAACATCTTTATTAGTCAATAAAACACTGAACATTTCTTCATTATTTGCTCTAAAACTATAATAATTATCTTTACTTACAATAATATGATCCAAAACACTAATTCCCATCATTCTCCCAAGTTTAATAAATTCACTAGTTAAATAAGTATCATCATAACTTGGTTCAATAGAACCTGCTGGATGATTATGAACTAAAATAATTCCTACAGCATTACATCTAACAGCTTCCCTAAAAACATCTCTAGGTGTAATATCACTATTATTTACTGTTCCAATAAATAGTACTTTTTTATCTATTACTTTCTTTTTAGTATCTAAAAAAATAGCCATGAACTTTTCTTGTATTTCATAACCCATTTCTTCTTTAACCAAATTAAAGACATCTTCTCCGCACCTAATCGTTGTCGTTAAATAACTTTTACTCATTACTCTTTTACCGAATTCTATAGCACT
Source organism: uncultured Mycoplasmatota bacterium (assembly GCA_946407055.1). GTDB lineage: Bacteria > Bacillota_I > Bacilli_A > RF39 > UBA660 > Coprovivens. Next base: position 1,919 of record CAMJMP010000178.1, read on the forward strand.
TAAAATCGTAATAGCTTTAACTTCCCCTATCCCCTTTATCTTTTTAAGTGCATTATAATTCATCTTTGAAAAATCATGTATCTTTATTTCTCTCATTAAATCTAGACTCAGTTCTTTCACTGATTTATCCCTTGTTCCTGTTCTCATTAAGATACTTAATAGTTCTTCATTACTTAATGCCTCTACTCCATATTTTTTAAATCTTTCTCTTGGTCTTTCTTCTTCATTCATTTCTTTGATTAAGTAACTCATCTATATCCCCCTACTATATATATTACCCATCAATTATATATTTCCTTTAAAAAAAAGAAAGTATTTCTACTTTCCTACTACTTTCTTTTTAACTTTAGCTAAAGCATATGGAACACTTCTAACAATTCCATTAGTTCTAAATCCATCTAATGTTTGATAAAAACTTTCTCTTTTATTATGTTCAGTTAAGAACTGTACTATATTTGCTCTTACTTGTTTAAGATTACTCAAATCAGTATTTAAACTAGCTAAGTACTCAACTAAACTACTTGGTAAGAACTCTATTTCACTTAATAGCTTTCTATGATTAATTATTACATTATCTCCATGTACATGCATGTATTCTCTTGGAGTCATATAAACGCCACTTAATACTTCATAACTACCTTCAACAATATTTTTTACCTTATTAGGATTTTCTGCAAACAACATCCTAGTATCTCCCATATAAGATAAACTACATAGACTAAGCAACACTTCTTTAACAGTTGTTTCACTTTGATTTAATAAACAAGCTATTCTTAAAGCACATTCTCTATCATATTTTATTGCTTCATCTACTCCATCATTACTATGTATTCTCATAACTGGTTTTTGAAATCTACCAGTGATAAACATA
>CAMJMP010000179.1 GCA_946407055.1 uncultured Mycoplasmatota bacterium
CAATTGGTGGTTATGTTCAAATGGCTGGTGAAATCTATGAAGATGATGACACCAATACTGTACCTAAAGAACAATTTATGTGTAATCGTCCATGGTATCAAAGATTAATAATTCTATGTGCAGGAGTTTTTAATAACTTCCTATTAGCTATAGTTCTATTATTTGTCTATGCTCTTATTTGGGGTGGTCCTTCACTAGAACCACGTATTACCAAAGTAGACGAAAACTCACCAGCAGCAGAAGCAGGAATTCAAGCAGGTGACTTAATAGTAAAGATTAATGATAAGAAAGTATCTACTATAGATAAAACTCAATTATTATTGATTTTAAGATCAAAAAAAGAAACTGTTGATATAACAGTAAAACATGAAGACGGTAAAATAGAAACTTATGAAGTAACACCAAAGAAAGAAAAAATTGAAACTGTTGAAAGACGTGTAATTGGTGTAACCATGGTTAGTGAAGTAAGAAGAGGCTTTGGTAATTCAATTAAATATGCCTTCCAAAAATTCGCTAGTGTTATAGAGCAAATGTGGTTAACAATTAAGAGTTTATTCACAGGTGGTGTTTCAATTAAAGATTTATCTGGTCCAGTTGGCATCTACACTGTAGTAGGTGAAACACGTAAGTCTGGTGTTCGTTATGTTCTATACTTAATTGCTTACTTAAGTATTAACTTAGGGTTAATGAATATCTTACCAATTCCAGCTTTAGATGGAGGACATGTTTTATTCCTATTAATTGAATTAATTACTAGAAAGAAAGTAAACGAAAGAATAGAAAGTATTGTAACAACCATTTTCTTTGCATTACTAATGCTATTAATGATTTATGTTACTATTCATGATATAATTCGCTTCTTCTAGAAAATAAATATAAAAAAAATAAAGAAAGTATTGCCAAATTAAAATCATTATGCTATATTTAATTTGCCTACTTTTTTATGGCGATGTAGCTCAGCTGGCTAGAGCATCCGGTTCATACCCGGCAGGTCGTGTGTTCGAATCACACCGTCGCTACCAATTTGTAAATTAATCTAACTTGTTTAAGTTAGATTTTTTTTGTTATAATAAATGTATGAATAGTGAGAAGAATAAAGAAAAAATTGTAGAACTTCTAATGAAGTTAGAACGTAAAGAAATTGATCAAGATACATTCAACTATGAATATGAAAAATTAATCAGTAGTGAAGAATTTGCTAACAATGCAAAAAAAGCTAAAAAAGTTGATCTTTCAGATTTCAAAAAACCATGGTGTATCTTTTTTCTCGTGCTTGCCGTTTTATTAATCACTTATCATTTTGTAAGACCTTACATAGGTAGAGAATACACTTATAAAGATTTATCTAACATTGCTGAACCACTTCAAGAAGAATACGATGGTTCTGCAGTTATGAAGATAGATGGCTATGATATTCATATCGACCTTATCTATAAATACGAGATAAGTGGTAAAGCAGTTGCAACATATCACTATATACCATATAAAATCTCTAACAAACTATCTCCAGTTGATGTAGGAATTGCTTGGGGATATATTATAAATGATGAAAAGTTTGATTCTTTTAAATGGACCGAAACAGGAAATAGATATTTAACTGTAATGTCCAAGGATAAATCTTGGTACAATGAAATTGGAGGCATCGAAGGTTTATATTCTAATAACCACTTAGTACCTAGTAATAGTAAAATAAGAAAACAAATTAAAAAAATTAAACCTGGGGATCTGATTCAAATAAAAGGTTATTTAATGAATGCTCATTGGCAACAAAAGAATGGTTATTACGAATGGGAAACAAGTACTAACAGATATGATCATGGATCAGGTGCTTGTGAAATAATCTATGTAACAGAGGTAAAATGGTTAAAACCTGAAAAATAGGAGGTATTAATATGAGTAAAGTAATAAAAGCTGGTTGTATATTATTTAATGCTAAAGACCACACAATAGCTTTAGTACACAGAGAAAAACACAAAGATAATTCGTTCCCTAAAGGACATGTGGAAGGAACTGAATCCCTAATCGAATGTGCTATTAGAGAAACAGCTGAAGAAACTAAAAGAGAAGCCCTAGTTTTAGAAGAAGAACCTATCTATATTGAAGACTATATAACACCAGGTGGAGAAGATGTTAGATTATATTACTTCATAGCTAAAGATAATGGACCAAGTAATAATACTAGTGAAGATACACATCCAACATATTGGGTTCCTTACGATGAAGTAAGTGACATGTTATCATATCCAAGTCTTATAAAAGTATGGGATAACGTTAAAGACAAAGTAAAATCATATTTTGAATAGAAGTTTGTAAAAAAACAAACTTTTTTTATTACTCTTTAAATTTGCCATAACCAAAGACTTCCCTTATAATATGAACCTAACAAGAGGGGTTTATATGGAAAAAATTGAAATTAGTTATTTACAATTCGCAGACGTAATGGAATTATTAAGAGACGATTATAGATGGACAAGCAAAGAAATGATAATCAAAGAATATGAAAAATTAAAAAATAGATTTATTGCTGAACCAAATCGTAGAATTGATAATCCTAGTATGGATTTCTTATTCAATGCAGTAGAACAAACACGCATCTTACCTGACTATGCCGTTGCAGTAAAAGATTTCCTAGAAACAAGTGTAGTATCAGATACTTTCAAAAAATATATCTTTAATATGTTAAAAGGTTCTGACACAGACATAGAGTTATTAACTTTATTACAAAGTGAAGCTTCATTTAATGAATTTACTAAAGAACAAATTGAAGGTATAAAAAAAGCATTAGATAA
>CAMJMP010000180.1 GCA_946407055.1 uncultured Mycoplasmatota bacterium
GGAGGTCACATCGAAGAAGGTGAAACTTGGGAAGAAGCAGCAAAAAGAGAAATGTATGAAGAAACAGGTGCTACTGAAATTGAAGTAACACCAGTATGTGTTTATAAAATATCTACATATGGCTTGCTATGTTATTGTGAAATAAAAGAATTAGAACAACTACCTGAAGAATATGAAATGTCTGAAATTATGTTATCAGATAATTTACCAGACAATTTAACATTCCCAGAATCAGCTACTTTATTCTTTAATACTGTAAAAGAAAAATTAAAACTAAAATAAGTACTCGAAAGAGTACTTTTATTTTTGCTTCAAAAAGAGTATTATATTTAAAAAAAAGGAGGTAACAATTATGAGACCTACTATAATGGAAATCAATAAAAAGACTTTTATTTCAAATATAAATAAAATAAAAAAATATGTTAAAAATAAAGAATTAATGCCAATTATCAAAGCTAATGGTTATGGTACACATATCAATAAAGAATTAGATATTTTAAATATGTTTAATATTGTTGGTGTAGCAATCATTGATGAAGCAATTGATATAAGAAAAACTGGTTATAAAAAAGACATCTTTGTTTTAAATCAACCATCAATTCAAGATATTCCAGAAATAATAAAATATAACATTACAATTGGTATTAGTGAATTAACTTTTATCAAAGAATTAATTAAATATAATGAAATGATAAAAGTTCATCTTGAAATAGAAACAGGTATGAATAGAACAGGTATTAAACCAAAAGATTTAGATAGTGTTTTATCTTTATTAACTAAACATAAAAATATAATCATTGAGGGAGTCTATACTCATTTATCTTCAGCTGATAATGATAAGAAATACACATTAGAACAATTAGACATATTTAAAAAATGTGTTGATAAAGTAAAAAAGCAAATACCTAATATCAAATACATTCATTCATCTGCTTCTAATGGTTTAATGAATTTTCCAGAAGATGTTTCTAACTTAGTAAGACCAGGTTTAATTATGTATGGTTATGAAACATTCCCTGGTTCATGTAAGATAATTAATGTTAAACCAATAAGTGTTCTAAAAACTAAGATAACTTATTTAAAAACAGTTGAACCAAATTCTTCAATAAGTTATTCAAGAAAGTTTATTTCTAAAAAGAATATGACAGTAGCAACTATTCCGATTGGTTATGCTGATGGTTTAAGAAGATCACTAACTAATACTGGTTATGTAGTAATTAATAAACAAAAAGCTCCAATTATTGGAACAGTTTGTATGGATAGTTGTATGATCGATGTAACTAATATACCAAATGTTAAAGTTGGTACAGATGTTTATATCTGGGATAATAAGATAGTAACATTAGATGATATAGCAGAACAATGTAATACAATTAATTATGAAATATTATGTGGTATTTCTGATCGAGTAAGAAGGATATTTAAATGAAAAGATGTAATTGGATAGCTATAAATAGAAACCCTAAATATCTAAAGTATCATGATGAAGAATGGGGTATTCTTAATAATGATGAACATTACCTTTATGAAATGTTTATACTTGAAACTTTTCAAGCTGGTTTATCATGGGAATGTATTTTAAATAAAAGAGAATCATTTAGAGAAGCTTATGATAACTTTGCTATAGATAAAGTATGTAATTATGATGAAAAGAAAATAAATGAATTATTAAATAATCCTAATATTATTCGTAATAAATTAAAAATAAAAGCAAGTATCAAAAATTCTCAAATATATAAAGAAATAGTTAAAGAATATAAAACTTTCTATAATTATTTATGCCAATTTACTGATGGTAAAATAATCTATGAAGTAGGTAATACTACTAATAGTATATCTGATGCTATATCTAAAGATTTAGTTAAAAGAGGTATGACATTTGTAGGTAGTATAACTATCTATTCATATTTACAAGCAATAGGTATCATTAACTCACATGAACCACCTTGCTTTTTATATAAAAGAACAATCAACTGATTGCTCTTTTTTGCTATAATAAAGAAGAAAAGAAGTGATATTATGAATTACAATGAATACTATAAAAAATTTGAAAAGAATAATTTACCAACACCATTTTGGGATAAAGAAAGAGACACATTAGAATATGTATTCTATGATGATGGTAGACCAATCGTCTCAAGCAATCTATGTTACTCTTTAGAACATATTACTTTTGCTGGTTTCTATTACTCTTATTCATGTCGTCATTTAACTTCAAGATTAGTGGATAATAAATGGGTTTATGAAGTAGAAGATGGTCATCTTCACGCTCATGCTTTTGAAGAAGTTGTTAGAGATTTATATGAATATCCAGAACATTTTAGAATCTCTAAAGAAGAGGAAGAATTCTATAGTAAACAAGAACTACAGTTTTTAAATAGAGTTCAAAAGTATCTATTATTCATTGGTGTTAAAGATAACTTAAGTCCTCACAAATCAGTTAAAAGATATCGTAATCCATTACAAAATAAATATAAAAATATTTATGTCAGCCATGTAGCGAACGAAAAACTAAAAGACGTCATAGATAAAAAAATTGACTTCTTAGTTTATGAGTACTATGAAGGACACTCTAAAGATGAAGACTACAAACCAAAAGAATATCGTAACTTACTTGCTGATGACGAAGGTAACATTAAGTTACTAGTTGAATTTACCAAAGGAAGAATTAAAGAATATAAAGATGTAAAAAACTTATATAAAATTAAAGATTTAAAAGATAACGATAAAGTAGTTGTTAAAACATTTAAAATACTGGAAGATTATACCAA
>CAMJMP010000181.1 GCA_946407055.1 uncultured Mycoplasmatota bacterium
ATAATGATGTACCACTTAATTGTGTAAAGTTATGACTTGTCCAATTTCCATCTACATCATAATTATATGTATAATCTACATTATTTGCTACAATACTAATTCCACCAGAAATAAGTAATTGCATTCTCATTCTTTCACTTTGAATTAGAGCACCTTCGATTAATTGTTTTCTATCATCAAATATTTCACTGATAATAGTTTCATATAATCCTTGGCTATCATTTTCCCTAAATCTTAATAATTCTTGACGATCTCTTTCTTTGATTGTCATTGATTCACGGAAGAATGGCATTTCTGTTTCAATCTTTTTAACACCAATTCTATCACGTACTGTTGCTTTTGTATCAAAAGCACTTGGTTTTAATGCTATTGGTAATCCTTTATAACCTTTAATCCAAGCTAGATCTAATCCCATTTTCTTTTTAGCTGGGAATAAACCTTCACCTAAATAAGGAATACGATTACTAACAGTTTCATTCCAAAAAGCTGAAAGTGCTTTAGCACTAACTAATTCCATAACACTATTCATAATCTTTATTTCCTCCTATTCATATTTTTCTAAATTAAGCTTCATAAGCTATTTCAATTTCTGTATCATCATCACTATCTGGTGTTAATGCAATATGACTACCAGCAGTAATTGATCCTACAGCTGAACCTGCTTTATAATCAATATTTTTATCTGTCATAAAGAAGATTCCTCTTAATGCAGCTTTTGCTGATTCACTAACTACAAATGGGTTTAAAGGATCTGTAGTTAAATTAGCTTCAATTTTATCTAGGTTAAGTGTACCTTGATATACACCAGCACCAACTTTATCTCCTGCAGTTACATCTATATCTTTTAATAGAACATAACGAGCAGTACCATCATTTACAGGAATTACAGTTGAACTTGGTTTTACAAATGCTCTACCTTGTGCATCTAGTAATGAACCTGCTTTAACAATTTTACGTCCATTTGCATCAGCTGGAACATTATCTGATTCAACCATAATTGGTCTAGCTGCATATGGAGCTAAATTAAATAAAATATCAATACTTGTTCCATAACTAGTTTGTTTAACTTCCATTATATTTTCCTCCTATTCATAATATAATTTATTAATTTCCAAAATATACATTTTCAGCACTTGCTTTTATACTTTCATTTTGCTTACTAGCTAATGACTTAGCAAAAGCAACATCTGCTGTATCCGTACTTGGAGTTCCTTGATCACCATTTTTAGGTGAAGCTCCTTTAACAACAGTAGTATTATTTGGATTATTACCATTGTTACCATTATCTGTTATAAATAAATAACTATCAGATTTTTGTAAATCTTTTAATTGTTCATTTAAACCAGATTTTACTTTTCCATCCTCAGTCATAACTATATCATCCATTTTTAATAATGACATTGCTACACTTACATTATGGACTTTACCACTAAGTTCTAATTTAACAGCATTTGATTTTCTTTCAGCATTTAACTTATTTTCTGCTTCTTTAGCAGCATCAGCATTTGCTTTCTTTAAATCAGCTATCTGTTTTTTAAGATCTTCATTAGAATCATTATCATTTTGTAATTTTTCTAATTGAGTATCTCTTTCCTTAATAGTATCTTTTGCACTTTTTAATTCATTATTAACTTCATTGAATCTTTCTTTGGTAACATATATACCATCAATTACATCTCCAAAGTTATCAACTACTTTTTGTGCTAATTCATCTGTTAATCCTAATTTAATTAACTTATCTTTCATAAATAATCTCTCCTCCCATTATTCCGCTTTTTTCCGAGGTAAGCGACCTCGAATGAAAACTTTAATTATTTATTCATTAATTATTATATGTTCTAAAAAACAATTTTTATATTGTCTTTATACTCATTTTATATTAATTGTTCTAAATAGTATATCTTAATACTATCCTTTGTTTTTATATCTATTATTTGGAATGTACTATTCCTTTTAAATATTACCTCTTTATTAATTTTATAATTATCTACTTTAGATCCTACATCTCTTCCTGTTTTGCTCTTTATAATAAATCTATATTGAGTATTATCATAATATTTATCTTTTTTAGTACTAAATAAATATTTTTTAGGAATCCATATATCTCCAACCTTTTTATTTTCTAAAGGATTATTATTACCTTGTCTAATATCAGTTGTTACTTCTCCTTCATAAAAAGGTAGTTTATCTAAAGCTTGATCTATTTTATTTATCTTTTCTTGTGTTTTAGAATCTATTTCTAATTCATTTGCCAATTTATTATTAATATCATTAATAACTGGTCCTTTTGCTGTTAATAATGTTTCTTTATCTTCTCTTGGCAATATTCTTTTTTCATTTGGATTACTTATTTTGTAAGTATCTGTTTGAGCATTTATTGTTGGCTGTACTGCTGTTGGAGCTGTTTGTGTAGGATATGTACCTACTGCTTTTACTAATGTACTAATATTATTTCTTTTACTTGCTAATGCCTTTGCTTTTTCTTTATTTCCTAAATTCTCAGCTAAATATTGTTCATAATTCTTATATTTACCTATTTTAGATTTATTATTCTCATCTCTATATACTCTTTCTGTCGCTTCTTCTCCTTCTTCCATATAAGGAACTATTCTTGAACGACAATAAGGATGAAGAGGTGGAACATTTAATCCTATTTCAGCATCTTCTATATTAAATACTAATCCATCCATACTTCTACATATTTCTGATGTTCTATTATCTAATTTAGCT
>CAMJMP010000182.1 GCA_946407055.1 uncultured Mycoplasmatota bacterium
CCGCTAAATACTTGATGGAAAGAAATAACTTACAAGCTACTATTGATGAAAGATTGGATGAAAGAAGAGTTGGTATACCCAATGAAGGTAAACATCCTGATTGGTTTGTAAAACAATATAAAGATAAAGATTTTAAAACTGAAAACGGTGAATCTCAAAACGAAGTAGTTGAAAGATTAAATGAAGTAATAAATGAAATAGTAGAAAATAATCCAGATAAAAAAATAGCAATCTTCTCACATGGTTATGCTATTTGTTTCTACTTATTACAATATTCTAAATTAGATTACATAGATGCTGATAAAAATATTCGTATTAAATATAAAAACAAAGTATTATTAGATGGTTTATTAAATGCTCCAGAAGTATTTAAACTTACCTTTGATAATCTTAAATTAGTAGATATCGAACATCTTGAATTTGCTGATTTAAAATAATATAAAAATGAATTATAATATTTATGATAGGAGAGATAAAAATGGAAGGATTAACACTTTATATTATTATTGGAATTATTGCTTTAGTTATTATTTATGTTTTATTAACACTAAATAAACTTATTAAATTAAATAACAAAGTAAAAGAAGCATTCGCTACAATGGATGTTTACTTAAAGAAAAGATGGGATTTAATTCCTAACTTAGTTGAAACAGTAAAAGGTTATGCTAAGCATGAAAGTGAAACTTTAGAAAGTATTATTGCAGCACGTAATAATTATGCTAAGTTATCTACTAGTGAAAAACTAAGCAGTAATGAAGAAATATCTTCTAGTTTAACTAAATTATTTGCTTTAGCAGAAAGTTATCCTGATTTAAAAGCTAACAAGAATTTCTTAGATTTAAGTAAACAATTAACAGCAGTAGAAGACGAAATTGCTCATTCAAGAAAATATTACAATGGTAGTGTAAGACAATATAATAATCAAATAGAAATGATCCCAAGTAATATTGTTGCTTTAATCTTTGGTTTTAAATCAAAGGCTATGTTTGAAGCAAGTGAAGAAGAAAAGCAAAGCATTAAAGTAGATTTATAAGGAGAATAAAAATGTATAGAATTAAAGCTAAAACAGGACAAGATTATAGTATTATACTATTTATCTTTCTCTTTATATTCGGTATTAATATCTTCTCTAGTATTGTATTCAGTGTTTTTACTGCTATAAAAGATAGAAATAATATTTCTTCAGGAGATATTGGTGAATATAAAGTTTATGGTGGTTTTGATATTAATAGATACAAAGTTGATTTAAATGTTTCTGAAGATAATGTAGTTGATGTAACAGAAACTATAACAGTTACATGGACAGAAGAAGGACATCATGGTATTTTTAGATTCATTCCAGAGTGGTTAGAATATACAGACAAACACGGTAATACGGTTAAAAGAAAATCTAAAATATCACAATTATCATCAAATGAAACATATACAATTGACGAAGTAAAAAAGAAAAAACGTATTAAAATTGGTGACGCTTACAAAACTGTAACTGGAACAATGGATTATATTATTAGATATAGATATGATATGGGTGAAGACCCATTTAAAGATGGTGATGAATTCATCTTCCATGCTTTTGGTGATTATTGGGGTACTGAAATCGAAAACTTTAATATCACAATTAACATGCCAAAAGAAATAGATCCAAACGAAATCTATTTATTCAAAAATAAATATCGTAAAGATGAATTGGAAGACGCTAATGTTACATACTCAAACGATCATAAAACAGTTTATATTAATTGTTATGAATGTAATCTAGATAGAGCATTAACTATTGAAATACCTTTAGAAGAAGGCTATTTTGAAGGCGGAAGTGATAACTACGGTAGGGCTTCATTTGTCGTATCTATGATTTGTATCATTGGTGCTATTATTACATTCCTAGTATGGTTAAAAAATGGTAAAGATTATGGTAAAGAAGTAGAAACAATTGAGTTTACTGCACCAGATAATCTAGACCCTTCTGAAATAGGTTATATCGTAGGTCATCAAACAGGAAGAAAACTTGTCGCAGCTTTAATTGTATCTTTAGTAGCTAAAGGTTACGTAAGAATAGATTATCTTGATGATAAGAAAAAAGATTTTAAATTCCAAAACTTATTATATGATGGAACTAACACTACAAGTATGACTGTTAGTTTAGTGAAGTCAGCAGACAGTAAACTAACCCCAGATGAATTAAATTTCGTACAAAGAATATTTAAAGACTCCATTGATAATGTTACATTACTTAATGATGATTGTACTACATTAAAAGAAAAATATGGAGATTTAATTACTAATGGTTATATAAAGGTAAATGAACCAGATGCCGGAGTAAATACAACAGTTGATGAGCAATTAAAAAAGACGACATTACCAAAATTATCTGAAGCAGAAATGATCGTATTTAAAAGATTGTTCCCATTTGGTGAACCAATGAAAGACCCAAGCATGAGTACAGAGATATATCAAGTATTTGGTGAAGTATCTAATTACTTAGAGAAATCATTTAATCCAAAACTAGAAGAAAAAGTTGGTAAACGCTTAAAACCAGTATTTATTATCCTAGGTGTTTTCTTAACTTTCTTAAGTTTTATATCTTATATAGGTATTGAAGATTTAAATCCAAGTTATGGCTTCTTGTATTACGTATCATTCGTAGCAAGTTTCATAGTATTCTTCTTTGGTTTCTTGATGCCTCGTCGTACAAAATATGGAGAATTAATAACAGCTCGTGTTAAAGGT
>CAMJMP010000183.1 GCA_946407055.1 uncultured Mycoplasmatota bacterium
TACTAAAGTATATACTTTAAATGTTGTAAGACAAGAAGAATATATTGCTAGTAGTAATAATGAATTGAAGTCTTTAATTGTTAAAGGACATAAAGAAGTTCAATTCTCACAAAATCAAACTGAATATAATATTACATTAAATAAGAATGAAAAATCATTAGAATTCGATTGGGTTCCTGAAGATCAAACTACTACTTGTGAAGCAGAAGATAATAAGGAATTAAAAATCCGTTCTACTGTAATATTCAGATGTGTTGCTGAAAATGGAGAAGAAAATGTTTATAAGTTCAAGGTTACTAAAGTTAAGAAGGGCGCTAATGTATTCTTAATCTTCTTAGTAGTAATCTTAGTAATCGCTGTATTAGTATATCTAGTACTAAGAGTGTTGGGTTATAAGATTTACTTCAATTTCGCAATGATCGGTGCTTTCTTCAGAGGCATTGGAGAAAAAATAAGAAATATATTTGATAAATAAAAATAGTGTGTTATAATACATGCAATTAGCGATGAAGGAATTTACGACTCTGGAGCTAAATCGTGACTCGCGTTAAGAGTTAAAGAGTATGATAAGATTCATAAACTAAGGTGGTACCGCGGAGTAATTCGTCCTTAGATTTATGAATCTTTTTATTTTTAGGAGGAATTAGATATGGGTAAAATGACAAATTGGGAAGAACTACTATGGCGTGGTTTAGTAAAGGATGTTGCTGGAGAAGGTATTGAAGATAAGATCAATAACGAAAGTGTTACTTTCTATTGGGGAACTGATCCAACTGCAGACAGCTTACATTTAGGACATTATAGTTCTTTAGTAACAGCTAAGAGATTAATGAAAATGGGCCATAAACCAATTTTATTATGTGGTGGAGCTACTGGTCGTATTGGAGATCCTAGACCTACATCAGAAAGAGAAATAATTAGCATTGATGAAGTTAACAATAATATTAAAGCTATTAGAAAACAAATAGATGATTTATTTGAAGGAAAAGCACAATTAGTAGATAATTATGATTGGTTTAAAGATTTTAATTTTCTAGATTTCTTAAGAGATATTGGTAAATATATAAATGTTAATTATATGTTAGCTAAAGATATTATTTCTAGAAGATTAGAAACAGGTATTACTTATGCTGAGTTTAGTTATACATTAATGCAAGGTTATGACTTTTTACATATGTATCAAGATATGAATTGTATTATGCAAGTTGAAGGTAGCGACCAATGGGGAAATATAACTACTGGTATTGAATTAATTAAGAAAATACTAGGTAAGGAAGCTTATGGTTTTACAATGCCATTAATTCTTGATTCTACAGGAAAGAAATTTGGTAAGAGTGAAGGTAATGCTTTATGGTTAGATAAAGATAAAACATCTAGTTATGAGTTATATCAATATTTAATTAATACTGAAGATAGTATGGTTGAACATTACTTGAAAGTATTTACTTTCTTAGAACCAGATGAAATAACTGAATTAGTTAAACAACATAATGAAGCACCACATTTAAGAATGGCACAAAAGAAATTAGCTGAATGTATTATTACTGATATTAGAGGTAAAGAAGAGTATGAAAAAGCAGTTAAGATAAGTGAAGCGTTATTTGGTGGAGATTTAACTGGTTTATCTGCTGAAGATATTATTATGGCTGCTAAACAAGTTCCTTCTATTAAGTTAAGTGGAGAAGCTAAGTTAATTGATTTATTAGTAGATAATCAAATTTGTTCTAGTAAGAGAGAAGCTAGAGAAATGTTAGAAAGTAATGCAATTAGTTTGAATAACGAAAAGCATACTGATGAAAATGAAGTTATTACTAAAGATCTAGCTATAGATGGAAAAGTAATGATTATCAGAAAAGGTAAGAAAAAACAATTTATTGGTATTTATGAATAAAAAAATAGAGATTCGATTGAATCTCTATTTTATTATTTCTTTTATGTATTCTTTTAATTGTTTAGAATCTTTATCAAAGATTATTTTTAGTTGGTTGTCTATTTCAACAATACCTTTAGCACCAAGTTTTTGAATTCCTTCTTTATCAACGATGCTTATATCTTTTAAGATAACTTTAAATCTTGATAGGTTACATTCGGCATTGATGATATTTTCTTTACCACCTAAGTATTTTAATAGTTTATTTATTTCTTCATTAAAGTCTTTTTTATTTACTTTAATAACGATTAAAGCAATTATTAGTAATACAGCTATTATAATTACATATTGTATCCATTCCATATATATCACCTGTTAGTTAATTATACTATATTATTGTTAAAATTTAAAGTAATTTAAAAAGTCAGTATTAACTGACTTTATAAATTCTATATAGATTTATTGATGGTCGATTGTTTATTCTTACAGGTAGTTTTGAAGTACCCAGACCATTTGATATAAAGAAGTATTTGTTGTCATCTTTGTTAGATGCTTTATAGTACTTTTTAGAGCCTTCTTGAAGGAATAGAGGTCTTATACCAGGTATTTGTACTAAACCACCTAAAGAGTGCCCAGAAAGGGTTAAATTAGGTGAATATGGCTTTAATTTTTCATATTCATCTGGTTCATGTACTAATACTATTTTATATAGATTTGAAATATCTATTTCTTCTATAGGATTATTTAAAATACTATAATCTGGTTTAGTATTAAAACCAGCTATTACAATAGGTGTATTACCGTTGTAATATAATAATTTAACTTCGTTATTTAGTATTGTGAAATTTGA
>CAMJMP010000184.1 GCA_946407055.1 uncultured Mycoplasmatota bacterium
TGACAATATGCTTAAGAATATTGAAATGGAAGTACATAGAGAAGATTTAGTTAGTATGTATAATTACTATGAAACTATGGATGATATTGAGAAAGCTAATAATAGTGCTAAAAAGTTAGTTAGTGATGGATTTAAGATAAGATTATTAAAAGAGTTATTTAGTTCTTCTAATGATGAATATGTTAAGTTAAATGATAAAGTAGTTGCTTTAAAAGATAGATATGATCGTAATATGATAGATATAGTTACTATTATAAGTTTATTTATAGCAGTAGTTATAGGTATGGTTAGTGGTGTAGGATTTACTTTAAAAGCATTTGATACTATTAATGCTACTAATGTTAAAAATGTTTGTTTATTAGCTAGTGTTGTAGGTTTTGTATTGTTTAATTTTTTCTATATGTTACTTAAGTTTGTAAGCAATATAAGTGGTCGTGATATAGACAAAAAGGGACATATTTTGTTCGTAGAAGTAGTGTTTATAGCACTGATCGTATTTTTCGTGGTTTTGACCGTAAAATAGTCTAAAAATAGTATTTTTTCTTGCAAGTATAAATACTTTGTGTTATTATTAAATGGTCGATGGACCTCTAGCTCAGTTGGTTAGAGCATCCGGCTCATAACCGGGCGGTCATAGGTTCGAGTCCTATGAGGTCCACCACTGTTATGCGAGTGTGGCGAAATTGGTAGACGCGCTAGACTTAGGATCTAGTCCCGCAAGGGGTGGGGGTTCAAGTCCCTTCACTCGCACCATTTAAAATTAACGAACTATAAAGTTCGTTTTTTTGTGCAAATTTCTTGCTTTTTTTACTTTTGTGTTATAATAAGTGGCACAAAGGACGGTTTTGGGTTTATGGAAGTTAATTATTCAGATCAATCTGTAAGAAAAGACAAAGTCTCTATATTCTTGGCTGGGCCAACTCCTAGAGATGCAAATGTTCAAACATGGCGTACAGAAGCAGTTAAAATGTTAGAATCAATGGGATTTGATGGCATTGTTTATGTACCAGAGTTGGAGCATGATAACAGAACATTTAATTATGAAAACCAGGTATGGTGGGAAAGAGAAGCACTTTATAATGCAGATGCAATTGTTTTTTGGGTACCAAGAAACATGAAAACGATGCCTGCACTAACAACAAACGTTGAATTCGGTTATTGGTTGGCAAAACATTCAGGAAAAGTTATATATGGAAGACCTGATGATTCTGAGAAGAACAGATATCTTGATTGGCTATATAAAACTGAAACTGGTAATTATCCAAAGAATAGTTTATATGATGTTTTGAAAGGTGCGATGAAGATGGCAGAAAATGCTAAACAAAAAGATGTTGATTCATATCAATTGAATCTAATTGGAAAATTTTTAAATGAATATCCTGAATTAATGACATTAGTAGGGGATGTTCAATTTACTCCAGAAAGTTTTGGAGAAGTAGGTGATAAACAAACTTATGGTCAAATCTTATTTCCAGATGTAAAACCAGAGCAATTAAAAGAATTTGATAGAACTGTTTTAAGTATTTTATTATTTATTGATATTAAAGAAAATAGATATGATAAGTTTGTACAACAACAAAGTGGAGCTAATAAGTTATCTAGAGAAAAGTTTGATGAAATAAGACAATTTATGAAAACAAACTTTGATACTCCAGAAAAAGAAAGACTATTATTATATTATATGGTAATTAATGATTTAGGTAAGAGTCAATCTGTTATAAGCGAATTAAAAGCAAGGGGAATTGAATCTGTAGATCATGACTTGTTATTACATTATTTATTTAGGTTTGGAATGCTTCCAACATTAAATACATTTAGTAAGGAACATCAAACAAATTTAAAGAATGTATTAGAAAATGGTATTAATGTTGGTCAATATATTCAAGGTGAATGCGTTGATTATTCATTTAATAAAGTATTGAATTTATCTAAATTTGAAAAATCATTAATGATGGCTGAAGCAATGTTAGATATTGCTGGTGTTTTAGGACATGTAAATAATCAAAATGGTAGTGCTATATTAAATCAATCTACAGCTGATAATATTATGACTGCAGAGAACATTTTAACTACTTGTGATGATGCTACTGTAGTATTTGATAAATTCTTAGCTTCTAAAGCAGATAAAATGCAAATTAAGAATGTAGATCCTGAATTAAGAAAAACTATTACTAGAATTTGTTTAATGATGAGATTATGGAAGAAAGAAGATATTGAAGTAGTAGAAAATGAAATAATTAATCATTCTTTAGAATACGAATTATTAATTAATGAATTTAATCAAACTGGTTATAATGAATGTCCAGCAATTCTTCTATATTATTCTCCAGCTTTATTAAGCAATGCAAATAGTTTCTTTAAGAAGGGTGGTTCAGAGAACTCATTAAGAGATACTTTAAGAGTTTGTTTACCATTCTTACAAGATATTTTAAAGAATACTAGAGAAAATATTAAGAACGAAGGAAACGGTGTAGTAACTGTAATGCTTAGAGATGCAGCATTGCAAGCAGCACAAGATCCAACTAGATTATATGAGATGGAAGTTAATGTTGTTGGCGATAACGAAGCAGTTGTAAAGAAAGCATAATTAAAGAATTAGCATAAAATGCTAATTTTTTTAATGTCTAATGAAATTAATAATTATTGTAAATTAGGTATTATTTATTTTATAATTATAATAGGAGAGTGGTGTTATGGGAATAGT
>CAMJMP010000185.1 GCA_946407055.1 uncultured Mycoplasmatota bacterium
CCATAATAATTTTACGCTTTAGGGTCCTTTTTGTCAATGAAGCAGGCCTTATGAGTGTTAAGTAAATTTCTACAAAAACTTTACATATTAAAGGCTTTGTGGTATAAAATAAAATCGCAAGTAATTATTAATTATGTAATAATTAATTTAGATAAGGAGTGATATTATGGATATCGAAGTTTTAAAAGATTTATTAGCGAATAAAAAGTATGATGTTATTAAGAAAACATTAGTTGAAATGAACGAGTATGATATTGCCTCCTTGATAAGTGAATTGCCTGATGATTTAGTTATTCAAGCATTTAGATTATTACCTAAATCTATTGCTACTGACGTTTTTGTTAATATGGAAGATGAAGTTCAAAGAAATTTGATCACATCATTAACAAAAGCAGAAGCAAAGAATATTATCGAAGATATGTTTACAGATGATGCTGCTGACTTATTTGAAGAAATGCCTGCTGTTATGATATCTTCCCTATTATCAAACGTATCTAAAGAAACAAGAAATGATATCAACAGATTATTAAGATATCCAGACAATAGTGCTGGTAGTTTAATGGCTGTTGAATATATTCGCTTGAAAAAAGGTTTAACTATTAGAGAATCTATAGAAAGAATAAGAAAGCAAAAAGATGAATTTGTTTCTTATGAAAATTTCTATGTAACTGATAACGAAAGAAAACTAGTAGGTTCTGTATCAATTAAAGATATATTAATAAATGATCCTGATACATTAATAGATGACATTATGGAAGAATGTGAGCACCCTATTCATACGTTAATGGACCAAGAAGAAGTTGCTACTATCTTCCAAGATTACGATTATAGTTCATTACCTGTAGTTGATATGGAAGATAGATTAGTTGGTGTTATTACAATCGATGACGTTGTCGATATCATCGAGGAAGAAGCAACAGAGGATATGGAAAAGATGGCTGCCATCGTTCCAACAGAAAAGTCTTATGATAAGACCACTGTATGGGAGACATTTAAAGCTAGAATTCCATGGTTGTTACTTTTGATGGTAAGTGCAACATTTACTGGTAAGATAATACAAGGATTTGAAAATCAATTATCTAGTTTAACTATATTAACAGCATTTATACCTATGTTAATGGATACTGGTGGTAATGCTGGTGGACAATCTAGTGTTAGTATCATTCGTGCATTATCATTAAACGATATTGAATTTAAAGATATATTTAAAGTAGTATTTAAAGAATTTAGAATTGCTATATTATGTTCAATAGTATTAGCAATATGTAACTTTGTTAAATTATTAGTAATTGATAAAGTTACTGTTATGGTTGCTAGTACTGTTTGTTTAACTTTATGCTTAACAATTATTATTGCAAAGTTAATTGGTTGTACATTGCCAATGGTAGCGAAAAAAATCGGTTTTGACCCAGCAGTAATGGCAAGTCCATTTATTACAACAATAGTTGATGCTTGTAGTTTATTAATTTACTTTAATATAGCTACAATGTTATTGGGTTTATAGTAAATAAAAAAGATAGTTTAAAACTATCTTTTTTATTACTCTAATTCTTGAGATTTCTTAAGAAGTATTGCATTAGTAAATAAGATTAACCAAGATATTAATATTATTAAACCAATGAATGCTTTAGTATTTGGATTCTCTTGTGGTTTCTTAGCGAAGACTACTTCGATATTCTTGTTTTCAAGAACTTCTTTGAAGTTTTCTAGAACTAATGTTACTTGACCTGGTTCAATATCCATTCTTTCACCATTAACTAATATTGCTTCAATGATATATCCATCATCCGCCTCAACAATAATATTTCCTTCAGTTGAGTCATCTCCCCAGTAAACATCTTCGTCACCACGGATTTTTCCACCTACTCCAAGTACTTTACCTTTTATTTCAAATTTAATATGTTCATATTCATAAGTGATAAGTTGATCTTCTTCTTCAAATTCAAATGTTTCGCTATCAGGTTTAGTTACTAATTTGAAACCATCTTTTTCAATAGCAGAACTAATGAACTCTTCACCAACTAAATTAGTTTCTTCTATGGCATCAGCTATTTCTTCGTCAGTATCTTTATCAACATAAACAACCTTTATATTACCATTGATTCTAATATTAGTAGAAGTTTGAGCTTCAGCATCTCTTGTACTATTAGATAACAAGATATTGCTGTGAACATTATTAGTCATGATTCTATCTCTTCCAACTATACCAATATATTTTACAGAAATATTCTTTTTTATAACGTTTTCATCACGACCACTATATGTATCAATATCTGACCAATCAACTGTCCATGTAATAGTTCTATCAGTAGCATCATAAACTCCACCATCTAGGTTGGAATTATCTACATCTATTTCATATGGTAATGTATCATTGATTGTTATTGTTCCGTTACCAATATAATCAACAACCTTAGCATTATAAGTTATTTCATACTCTACCTTACTATCTTTAGATGTTATCTCCTCAGTACCTACTATATTAATTGATGTAGTTAAAGAACTATCTTTCAAACGATAGTAATAATTTACTTCAACGCTTGATGAATTCATTATATTTGTATAATTATTACTCTTCTTATAGAATTCATAATTTTGTGGAACTTGATCAGACACACTTGTTGTATAAGTGTCTGTGTAATTCCACTCTCTTGTTACATCTGGTGCTAACTTAGTCGTTGTATCAC
>CAMJMP010000186.1 GCA_946407055.1 uncultured Mycoplasmatota bacterium
CATATCATGTACTTTAGTAAATGCTTCAAACCATCTATCACACTTTTCGATAACACTTTCGTTTTTAATAACATCTACTGCTTTTGGATCAGGAACAACATCCATTCTTCCTTCGTTATTAGTAACATTCATACCAGTTGTTTGCTTCTTTCCTCTTGCTACTAAACCAATACTTTCATTTTCTTCTAATATGACATATTTTTTATTGTCACTATCTTGAATTCTCATAAATAAACCTCCCTGAATAGGTACTGTTTATTATAATGCATTTTAAAAATAAAACAAGATTATAAAAATAATAGTATAATAATTTACGGAGATGAAACTATGAAACAAAATATTATTGAATCAAATGATTCATCAGATTTTATCCTATTAACTGACTATATACCAGAAATAATATTAGAAATGCGTTACTTCACAACTTATAATTTCGTTGGTGACAAAATTGATGGTTATGAAGAACCAATTGCTCTTCTAACTAAAGAAGCAGCAATGGCTTTAAAAGAAGTCAGCGATGAATTACTAAAAAAAGGATATAGATTAAAAATATATGATGCCTATCGTCCAAAAAAATCTGTCACTCACTTCATTAAATGGGCAGAAGATGTTAATGATCAACGTATGAAAGAATACTTCTATCCAACATTTGATAAATCTCTTATCTTTGAAGAAGGATATCTTGCAAAAAACTCTTCTCATACTAGAGGAAGTACAGTTGATTTAACTTTATTTGATATGAAGTTAGGTAAAGATGTTGATATGGGTGGAACTTTTGATTTCTTTGGTGATATCTCTCACCCTGATTATAAAGATATTACCAAAGAACAATTAGATAATCGTAACTTATTAAAAGACACCATGATCGCTCATGGCTTTAAACAAAGTATAAGAGAATGGTGGCATTTCACTTTTATAGATGAACCATATCCAAATACTTATTTCACCTTCCCTATTAATAAAAAAAGCATAAAGAAAACTACGAATTAATCGTAGTTTTTATTTACTCTTCAATACCTTTATTAAAGGTACATATATTTCATCATCTGTATATCCAGCATGATGTGAATATAACACATCATCTCCATCATTAACTAAATCCATTGCTGTATGTGATATAGCAATGAAATCACCTAATGCTGGTTCAAATAATTCATTTGGTTCACCATCACCAAATAACTTACTAGCTATAACTTCTTCCTTAGTATACAAATCATAATCTTTACCAAATAGTTCATTAAATACTTTAACAAACTTTTCTTTATATTCTTCTTTTACTTTAAAAGATACTGCTCTTTGTTCTATTGATGTATTTCTTTCTAGCATACTAGTTAGTTCTGGGTAATCACGCAAATAAACATGATCTACTTTTTTATGCCCATGATCAGCTACAATAATAACTAAAGTATCTTTTAGTTCTTCACATAGTTTTTCTACTTTTTGACTTCTTTCTTCAATTAACTCTTTTATCTTCCAATGATCAGGTCCAATTTCATGCATTGAATGATCTGGCTCATCATCATAAGCATAAATAAATCTCTTACCTGTCTTTTCTGTTTCTTCTTTAACCATACGTAACATATCGTCTAGACCATTATATGTTACTGTCTTATCTACAGGAAATGGATATAATTCTACTGCACTATATTCACCTTTTGCATTTATTTCTTGGCTAATACTAGTAGTAACTAATTTATTCTTAACTTTCAAAAAATCTTCATCTATTTCTTCAGTTCCTTTTTGTACATTAAAGAACAAAGTAATTATTTTATCTATTGGCTTAATATATACGTTCCAACCTAACCAACCATGCTCAACCGGATTTAATCCTGTTCTAATAGATGTCGTTGCAGCCGTTGTTGTTGCAGGAAATACTGTAGTTATTTCTCTATCCATATTTCTTGCAAAGAATGCATCTTCTTCTAAAGTTCTATTTAGTATTCTAGAACCCATACCATCAAACAACATTAATACTACATTCTTAGGTTGTTCTTTTTCTAAGATATCATCTATATCTTTTAAAGTATTATGTTTATAATCTAAACCAAAATACTTCCTAATAGAACAAGCTAAGTTAGTTAAGCATTCATTGTAATTATTTCTTACTTCCATACCTAATCCCCCAGTTCACTTATAAATCTATCCATTATCTTTTTAGTATTATCATCTCTTAAATATTCTGGATGCCATTGTAATCCTAAAATAAATTTCTTATTAGGTAATTCTACTCCTTCAATTATTCCATCATCACTAGTAGCATTTATAACTAAATCATTTAATTCAAAGTCTACTATATCATGATGTAAACTATTAACTTGAATCATTTCACTACCAATAATACTTCTCAATAATGTATTATCTTTAATACTTACACTATGTAAATATTCATCTGGTTTACCATGATGTCTATCATTATCTAATCTATTTGTCATATCAAATCTATTTCTAGATTTAGCAAATAAAGAACACATCGCTTGGAAACCTAAACAGATACCTAATAATGGTTTATCATGTCTTATAGCATAATTAATAACATATTCATCTAAATTAAAGCTATATGTACCACCTGGCACTATAAAACCATCACATTTATCCAATATAGTATCTATCTTATTATTAACTATATCTTTACCATCAGTATAATCTAAATAGTTAATATCTTCTGTAGGT
>CAMJMP010000187.1 GCA_946407055.1 uncultured Mycoplasmatota bacterium
AAATCCATAATTATAGTTATTTGCTTGTAAGTTTTTTAAATCTTTATCAGAAATAGATAAAGCATTAACAAATGTTTTTAATTCGTTTTCATTAATTGAAGTAGTTAAGTTTGTCTTACTCCATTTAATGTAATATTTTTTAATAATTGAACTGAAGATATCGTTATCTTGTAGTTCATATACAAAGTATTTATTTAAATCACTAATATGATAATCAATATGATAACTAGATGTTAGAATTGATGATAAATTTTCTTCTAGAGGAACGATTGCATATTGAACTGTTTCTCCAGTTTCTAATGATTCAAATAACTTAGTAGATGATTCATATGGTGTAAGATTAATATCTTTAACTGTATTTAAATAATTAGATACATTCTTTTCATCTGTTGCAATAACACCAACTTGTTTACCAGATAGTTGTGTTAATGAACTAAAACTAGTTTTATCTTTACTAATTAAAACATAATGTTCTTTTTTAAAGACTACTTGATTATCTTTAACATTATTTACTATTTTAAACGCTCTTGCATCTACGGATTCACCACTATTGTAAGTAATGATATTTATATCGATACCATATTCTTTTTCGAATGAATCGATAAAGTCATAGAAGACACCACTACCATTCTTACCATAAACATCAACATTGTTTAAAACGTGAACGTTTTGAACATTGTTAATATTAGCAGCTAGCCATTCTTTTTCTTCAACACTCAATTTATCGTCATCATGTAAGATAAAATATGTAATAGTTCCTAAGATAGCTGCAATAGCTACAACTATTAATATTATAAAGATGACTTTCTTGTTAAACTTTTTCATATTATTTTCCTTCAGTTTCAATAGGTGTTGTTACTGGTCTGTTGTTATTCCAATTTAAACTTAGACCATTTTTGTTTCTAGCTCCTTCAATTAAGAAGCCCTCTGAGTTTTCTGTTGAAGATTTTTTTAGTGTGAAATGGAAATCATAGAAATTTCTTTCTTCTTCACTAAAGAATTCTAATGACTTTTGAGCAGTACCTTGAGCTTCTACTAAAGACTCAGGTGTGTCAAAAGTTATATGAATATAAACTATTTTTCCTTGAACATGGCATTCAGCTACTAAAACATTCTTTTCAGCTATGATTTTAGTTTCAATATCATCTAGTTTCTTTTCACTTAATTGAACTTTTTCAATTCCTTCTAGACGATCACCATATTTTCCTTTTTTACTATCATAAAATAATCTAAATAGAACTGTTGCTATTAAGATTACACATACTAACACTACAGCCATTAAGATTGTAAATACACGATGTTCTTTAAAAAATTTCCCTAATTTTTTCATTCTTTGTCACCTCTTCATAGGTATTTAAATTATACTACATTATCGCAGTTTAAGCAATGATTTAAGGGCTTTTTTTTAGGTATCAGAATTTGACTATTTTTAATAATAAATATATTATATGTGCTGTTAGTAAGGGGGAATTTTTATGGCAATAAATAGATCTGTTAGTACTATTGTACCTAATGTTTCTAAAGATACTATTAGAGAAATAATTGAAAAAGTTGATGAACAAGAATTCCTTTATAGAAAAACTTTAAATCTACCAGAATTATATACTTTTGGTAATGAAATAGAATTTAATTGTATATTTGAAAATAAACTACCTTATTTAGTTAGAAGATTTAATACTAAGCATGCTTTGTATGAAGATGAAAGATACGAAACAAGAAATGAAGAAACTGCTGGTGGAGAGGTTGTTACACCAGTATTAACTGACAAATATTATAATTGGTATCTATTAGAAGATATGTATAAAGAGTTATTGTTTACGGGAGCTACTATTGGTGAGAATACTTCTAGTCATCTACATTTTGGTACACATATGATTAATACACCTAAAGAGTTAGCTTTATTACTAAAGACGTTAGTAGTATTTGAACCAATTATATTTAAGTTTGGTTATGGATATGATAATCATCCACGTAGTTTTATAGAAGCATTAGAAGGTCAAATAAATTATTCTAAAATGATGTCTCCTAGAAAAGTTAAGAGATTTGTTAGAGTTTTAGAGAACTTTGATATGGATAATCCTAATGGGATGATGAAAGAATTCTATAATTTTGGTACAGGTAAAGATAGATATAGAGCTGTATTTAATTTTAATACTTTTGATTTTAAAAAGTTCTTTGATAAAGAAATCGTTGAAAAGCCATCTCAATATGATCATATTGAGATTAGATGCTTTAATGGAACATTGGATCCTAAAATAGTACAAAATAATGTTAATTTAATAGCTAATATATTTAGATGTGTACATGAAGGTAAGATAGATGAAGCTTATGTTGAAGGAGAATATAAGAAATATATTCAACATAAATATAGTTTTGATCATCCTACTGCTGTTTTATATAATAGAGATGAAATTAAAGAATATAATGATGTTTTAAGAAGTTTTAATGATGTTGATTGGGATAAGGCACTTAAGCTTGCTGATATGATCTTTGATACAGAGTTAGATAGGTTATTATTCTTAAAACAATATTTAAAATTATTTACTAAAGAAAATAAAAAAGAAGTTATAGCGCGTCTATAACTTCTTTTAATTTATCTTCGTTCCAGATTTCAATACCTAATTTTAAGGCTTTATCATATTTGCTTCCTGGTGAGTCACCAACG
>CAMJMP010000188.1 GCA_946407055.1 uncultured Mycoplasmatota bacterium
AAAGAAGAAATAATGGAACTATTTAAAACAAATGAAGATGGACTAAATATAAATGCTTTTCGTTATAGATTAGAAGAATATGGAGAAAACATCGCAACTAATAGAAAAAAGAAAACCCCATTATATTTTATGTTTGAAGCATTAAAGGATAAGTTTGTCTTAATATTATTTTTACTTGCAGCAATTGATTTTATTACAGATGATAAAATAGGTGCTTTTATAATACTTGGTATTACATTAATAAGTGTTATTATAAGGTTTAGTCAAGATTGGTCCACATATAAATTTAATGAAAAATTAAAAGAACAAATAAGGATATTTACTGATGTTATAAGAGAAGGTAAACAAAAAGAAATAAGACAAGAAAAAGTAGTCTATGGAGATATTATTACATTAAGTGCAGGAAGTGTTATACCAGCAGATTTATATTTGTTCGAAAGTAAAGACTTATTTATTAATCAATCAGCATTTACTGGTGAAAGTGCAGCAGTAGAAAAGAATATCAATATAGAAAGTAAATCTAATGATCCTATAGATATAAATAATATATGTTTAATGGGTTGTAATGTTATAAGTGGTCAAGGAAAAGGTGTAGTTATTAAAACTGGACTTGATACATTTATAGGTAATATGAACAAACAAAAAGAAGTAGTTAAAGAAGAAACAACTTTTGATAAAGGTATGAATCATATTACAGGGCTTCTTATTAAATGTATGGTGATAATTTGTATATTAGTATTTGTAATTTATGGAATGATAAGAGGAAATATCAATCAAGCAATATTGTTTGCTTTATCAGTCGCTGTAGGTATTACACCTAGTATGTTACCAATGATAGTTAATGTTAACTTAACTAAAGGAAGTAAAGCATTAGCTAAAAAGAATACTCTAGTTAAAAGTATTAAATCAATTCAAAATTTAGGTTCTATGGATGTGTTATGTACTGATAAAACAGGAACTCTTACAAAGAACAACATTGAACTACAAAAGTATATTAATGTTGATGGAGAAGATGATGATTATGTACTAAAATGTGCATATGTTAATAGTTCTCTTGGTACGGGGTATAAAAACATAGTAGATAAAGCTATAATTCAATATGCCAAAAGTCATAATGTAGATATATCTAACTATAAAAAAATAGATGAAATTCCATTTGATTATATGAGAAAAAGATCATCAATAGTTGTAACTCATCATGATAAAATTAGAGTAATTGTCAAAGGAGCATTAGAAGAAGTAGTAAAAGTATGTGATATGGCACGAGTAAATGGAGAAGAGGTTCCAATTACAAAAGAAATAATAGAAAAAGTAAATAAAAAAGCCGAAGAAATGGCAAAAGATGGAATGCAAGTAATTGCTCTAGCAGTTAAACCAGAATATACTGGTGTAGATGAGTATGATGCAGAAGATGAAGTGGATTTTACATTAATTGGCTTAATTGCATTCTTGGATCCACCAAAACCATCAGCAGAACAAACTATTAAAAAATTAAAAGAATATGGTGTAGATATAAAAATATTAACTGGAGATAATGCTTTTGCAACTAAAAATATATGTAATGCTGTTGGAATAGAAACTAAAATTTTAACTGGAAAAGAAATAGATGAATTAAATGATTATGAACTAAGTAAAAAAGTAGAAGAAATAGATATATTTGCAAGAATGAATCCAATGCAAAAAGAAAGAGTAGTATCAATTCTAAGAAAAAATGGACATTCAGTAGGATATATGGGTGATGGAGTAAATGATGCTCCAGCACTAAGAAGTTCTGATGTCGGAATAAGTGTAGATGGAGGAACAGATATTGCCAAAGAATCAAGTGATATAATTCTTTTAGAACAAAACTTAGAAGTAATACATAATGGTGTTATAGAAGGTAGAACTGTTTATGGAAATATATTAAAATATATGAAACTAGCTTTAAGTCAAGACTTTGGGGATGTATTTAGTATCTTAATTGCATCTATATTTTTACCATTCTTACCGTTATTACCAATTCAAATGTTAATACAAGATTTTATTGTAGAATTATCACAAATTGGTATACCATATGATAATGTTGATGAAGGTTTCTTAAGGAAAGTAAAAAAGTGGGACATAAAATCAATAGGAAGATTTATGGTTATATTTGGAGTTATCTCATCAATTACAGATATAGTAGCATTCCTAGTATTCTGGTTTGTATTAAAATATAATTCAATGAATTTACAAGCTTATTTCCAAACAGCATGGTTTGTTGAGTGTATTGTTACAGAAACATTTATGATATTCTATATAAGAACAAATCATATTACAAAATCTAGACCAAGTAATACTTTATTACTATTAACATTCTTAACAATAGTTGCAACTATAACTGTACCTATAGTATTAAGCTTTACAACAGGATTTAACTTCGTAATATTACCAGCTATATATTATTTATATTTAATTGGTTTTGTAGTAATATATGGAGTAATTGCACAAATAGTAAAAAGTATATATATTAAAAAATTTGGTGAGTGGTTATAATAATTATATAAATATAGTTATATATTTTCACAAATAAGAATTAATTCATATATGTGTTGCGAGTTATACTGCAATTCAAGCTGCAATCAAAGCAAAAAACAATAAGTAATTAAACTAATAAAGACTAGAGAAATCTAGTCTTTT
>CAMJMP010000189.1 GCA_946407055.1 uncultured Mycoplasmatota bacterium
AAACTAACAAATTAATAATAAATAGATAATTATGAAATTCACAAATGTAAAACAACTTATAATTAAGTTTATGGGGGGGGGGTTTAATAAACTTTCCCACAAGATTTCTTCGTTGGGTTAAAATAAACGGAGATACTGATGATTCTAATGATGGTGGTGGAGATTCTGGTGAAATAGATTATGAAGCTATTTATCAATTCTACAAAAAAGAAATTACTGAAAGTGCTCCTGAACCATTATTACTTGGTGCTATAATTCCAGAACATCTTAGTGATGTTCAAGATGTAAGTATTCATAATGATGAATATGTTGGTAAAATGGGAATTTGGAAAATAAATAAGAGACTTGCCGATGGACTAAGAAATATAAATATTTTACACGCTATTGATGTTGCCTCTGGGTCTGTATATTATATTTATTTTGGACTTTACTATGAAGATGGAGAAATAAATTAATATTATAAAAGAAATAGAAGAATAAATAATGAATACAGCAACTAAATTACGCACTATTCAACGCTTACTTGGTTGGAGTGATGAAAAAATGCGTTATAATAGAAAATTAATTAGTGATATAATAAGTGATAGTAATGACAATAGTGGACAAGATGAAACTGGAATTGATTTAAAAGATTTCTTTACAACTTTTCCTTATACTAATGGTAATCAATTATATCCTCTTCTTAAAAAATTTATTATAGAAGAAAGTGGTTGTTATTATTTGTTACTTAAATATCCTGTTGTAACTGAACAAACAATAGATGCTGTTAAAATATTAAATGCTACACAAGCAAGTGTGAGCGGATTTAGTTGTAAATATATTTATCCTGGTGCAACTTATTTTCCTAATGGAAATGTAAATCAAGCTGGAAAAGTTACAGGAGATGGTTCTACAATGACTTCTGAAATTCTTCTTTATTATAATTCAACTGAATATCCGCTTCGACAAATACTTAATGTAATTCCTGCTAATTCAATTCAATTAATAGCTACTAATTTACAATAATATGCAAACTACAACTGTTGAAAGAATAATCGCAAAGATTGACAACGATTTCAATCCTAATAATAGTGATTGGATTCCTCGTATCGCTCCTTGGTGTATAGATGTTCTTCAGCAACTCGATGTTCTTTTAACAGATAAAGTTAGAAAAGAACTTACAGTAAAAGATAGGGTTGCTCGAAGTAACTGTGATTTAGATAACCTTGATATTAAGGTTTATGATAAAAATGGTTGTTTAATACCAAATGCTAATGACAAAAGGTCGTGTTGTGGCAATGCTTCCTCTACGGGGGTTCAAGAAGAAACTCCTGGTTGTCATATAATGCGTACTCCACAAACTGTTGAGTACGAAGGTTGTACGGGTAAACCCAAAATGATTGGTAGTCATGCTGTTCAAATCAATACTTGCAGTTATCCAGCAAGATATAATGTTGTTGAAAGGTATGACCATTGTGGGGACAATCAAAATCATAATTGGGTTTTATCTAATTGTCGTAATATAGACCTTAATTTTGATACTGATAAAATATTTATTGAATATGATACTGTAAAAACTATACCTGGTGCTGATGGTTGCAATTATCCTGCAATTCCTAATAATGGTATACTTATAGAATGTATAGTATACTATTGTATGTATAAAATGTTATGTCGTGGTTATAAACATCCTGTATTTAATCTTCAAGCTTCTCAATATGGTACTAATCCATATTACATTTATACTAAGCTTAAAGATGAAGCTGAAAGAAGTATTCTTAACGATGGAATAAATCAAGATGTAAGCAAGTTATTCCGTTCTTCCTTATTTATACAAACCTATTATCCTCGTGGATAGTCCTGCTATGCCCTACGATTGATTTTAGATTACAAGATGATAAATAGTTCATCAGTAATATAAAGTCGATTGTAGGGCTTTATTTCAATAATTTTTGATAATAATTTTCAATTATGCCTAATATAGTTAAAGAATTAAGTCTTAATAAACATCCAAAAGATTGTAAAGATTTAAGTCTTATTAACGCGAGGAATATAATGGTTAGTAATGATTTTAGTTGTTTACAAAATGAATTAAACATTACTGAACATCCTACATTACAAGATTATTTAGAAGATAAAATTCTTGTTGGATATATTCCTTGTAATACAGAAGTTGTTCTATTTACAGTTTCTGATGATGATTATGATAGTTTAAAATCTAATAAAACACCTATTAATTCTACTATAACAAGATATGATGAAGAAAGTGATGAACTTATAGAATGTTTAAGTAATTTTAAATATCACGGTGGAAAAATAGTTGGAACTTTTACCTATAATGTTCAAAACAATCTTATAATTGCTGTTGCTGAGTCTGATTCTATTACAGGAGATAAAGTTCCTTTAAGAAGCATAAATCTTGGAAAATTTGATGAAGAAACAAAAGGTACAGATAGAGAATTAAATGCTGGCTTGCACGCAGTTTCTCCTGAACTTATTCTTCCCAAATTTACTGATTTTACATATGTTCCTGGAAAAACATATAAAGGTTGGTATTATTTCTTTATTCGTTACAAAATAAATAATATAGATTATACTCATTGGTTTCCTATTGGTTATCCTATATTTATTTGTGATATTGAAAAACAA
>CAMJMP010000190.1 GCA_946407055.1 uncultured Mycoplasmatota bacterium
TTAGGAGCAGGTACTGGTCTTGAATTAATCTATCTTTTTGAAAAGTTCCCTAATGTTAAAGTAACAGCAATAGATATAACTGAAAATATGTTAGAAGAATTATCTAAAAGAGATTTCGCTGAAAATGTAACAACTATTTGTGGTGATTTCTTTACTGTTGATTTTGGTAAAAGATATGATGCAGTAATATCTACATCGTCTCTTCATCATTTCTTAGAAGTTGATAAAGAACGTCTATATCAAAAAATCTATGACGCTTTAAAACTAGATGGTGTATTTATTAATTCAGATAAAATAGCAGCATCTAGAAAAGAAGAACAAGAACAAATAAAAGATTATTATAAATCTAAAAATGAACGTCCTCACATCGACACACCACTATGTATCGAAAGTGAAATATCACTATTAAAAAATGTTGGTTTTACTGATATTGAAATAAAAGATGTCGATGCTGAAAACTATAAATTAATAATTGCTAGAAAAAGCAGTTAATTATGTGTTAAAATCATAAGAGGAGAGTGATAAAATGAAAAAGAAATTTTTATCCATATTATTAATTTTGTTATCTTTCTGTTTAGTTACTGCTTGCGGCAAAAAAGATAAAGATGATGAAGTAGAAGTTATTAAAAAAGAAGAAGTTGATAAAGACGAAATAAAATATAAAGAGTTACATTGTATAACAGAACTAACAACTAACAATTCAGTTCCAACTAAATTTGGTGTTACTTTTGTTCAAGATCAATCAACATATGATTTAGTATCTGGTGAAGCATCGATTATTATTGATTACACAGATGATAAAACTTATTCAGAAGCAGATCTAAAACAAGCATTACCAAAGATGAAGGAAACATTCTGTTCACGTGATTATTTCGGTGATAAAACAACTAAGAATTGTGATATGACATTGGATGGAAAAAAGATTAGTGTAACTCTAGAAATAGATACTGATGCTTTCTTATTAGGAGCAGGTGTCGATAAAAAAACACAGTTAAATTCTGAAACATTAAATAGCTTACGTAAGTCTTTAGAAGATTCAGAAGCAACAGATTATAAATGTTCAATTAAATAGGTGGGTTTATGAAAAGATTAATATTATTATTACTATTATTAATTACAATTACAGGTTGTGCAAAAGGTAAGGCAGCTTATCGAACACTAACTTGTGATTATGATTTTAATGAAAATGTAAGTGGTACAGCCAAAACATCATTAAAGATTACTTTTAACCAAGATCGTAAAACATTTGAAATAGTTAAAGGTACAATTAATTTTGATGTATCTTTTGAACAAGGTTTAAGTAATGAAGAAATGACAGAATTAAAAAAATCATTAAATGAACAATTCTGTGATGAAGGTTTCTTTGGTGAAGGTACTAACAAATCTTGTAAAGTAACATCACAAACAAAATCAGCATCTGTGGTTATTGAAATAGATACTGAAAGATTAATTAAAAATAACGAAGATATTGATTCTGGTAAAGAAACATTAGATGACTTAAAAGCAGCCATCGAAGAAAACTTTGAATCAGAAGTTAAATGTTCAATCAATTAAAAAAATGTTCTTAATGAACATTTTTTATTTGCTTCTAACACTTTTAATTTCTTGTAATTCAAATCTTTTCTTTTGTTTAACATCTGGATATTTCTTATGATCTACATCTCCCATAAAATCACCCAATTCTCTTATAAACAAACCACCATCACCATATAACTTACGATATATAACAAATACAGTTTTGGCATCCTCAGAAGATAACGCAATATCTTCAACTAAATAGCTATCTCCTTTAAAATGTTTAT
The DNA here is from genome assembly GCA_946407055.1 of uncultured Mycoplasmatota bacterium. Taxonomy (GTDB): domain Bacteria; phylum Bacillota_I; class Bacilli_A; order RF39; family UBA660; genus Coprovivens. The sequence continues at coordinate 1,803 of CAMJMP010000190.1, forward strand.
ATATACCTTTGATTTTTAATTCTTCCATAATATCACCATCAACATTATAACAAAAAATACTATATTTACGAATAGTTTTGTGTTAATATATACAACCAAAGAAGGCGAAATTTATGGCTAATTTATCAACATTAGAATATATAAAAATGAATAAACTAAATAGTAAGGAAATATTGGAACTATTATGTATGCCTCCATACGATGAAGACTTAATTGTTACAACTAATAAAAATACTATTACATTAAAAGGAACTAGCTTTGATTGTAATATTGTTTTCTATGCTGATAGATATGAAATAATCAGAAAATATTCTGATTATACTAGTTATGAATATCGTGATGAATTTGATGAACCATTAAAGAAGATTACTGAATTTTATCTTGGTGATGAAAGATTATCTTTTGCCCAAACATACACTAATGATCCAGTAGAAATGTTTAGAGTTCTAACTTTATCAGATCGTAAAGTAAATAAAGTTAAATATAAAAGAGGTTTTTATACTGATGATGAATTAAACTCTAGTGAATCATATAAAGCAATGAAAACTGAAAGAGGTACTCGTGTTCATAGAGTCATTAGAGATGATGATAATGTTATTCTAACAACATCATATACTTTTGCTGAACCAGTTTACAATAATCCTATCATTGGTCAAATAGCTAGTACTGTTTCAATACTACCTCCAGCAATCGTTCAAAGTTTCTATAAAGTAACTAATCCAGAACAATTAGAAAGAGTATCTGATTCTGCAAATCCAGTTATTCTAATTGATGGAACATTTACTGATTTATCTACTTTAAATAATCATGGCGACTTTGAAA
>CAMJMP010000191.1 GCA_946407055.1 uncultured Mycoplasmatota bacterium
ATAATTACATATTATTCTAATAAAAATAATATGAATGAAAATAACTTGAAAAAGATAGCTAACCAATTTGGTCCTGGCTTTGTTGGATTCTTATATAATGATGAATTCGTTGATTTTATTAATCTTCCAGAAGAAGAATTTGATTTAATAATTGCTTTATTACCACAAGGCGAATATACAATGAAAGATGTACAAGCAGGTTATGAATCATTAATTCAACACCTATTTACAAAAGAAAAAGCCGATGATGTTAATATCTTTGGTAATTTTATCAATGCTATAGATGTTAACGATAAAGAAGAAATACTTCGTATAAAAGAAAAATTAATACTGGGTTTAGACTTAGACTTTGTCTTATCAGTAATAAATCTATATAACCTAGATGGTATTTATGATACAGATGATTTATTAAATCTAATCATCTCTAAAATAGGTTCAGATGATGAAGAAGAATATATTGATATACTTCATACTCTAACTGAAGAATATATTACTAAAGCTCGTGATCATTACCATAATAATCATTATTTCGAAGAAATACATCCAGCATTTGCTAACATCTTTTTCGATTTTATGGAATATATTAAAAAAAATAATGATGTTCAATTAGGTTATTTAATTAAAACGGTATCTTCTTATTTAGATGATAAGTTCTATAAATCATTTATGAGGAACAAACAATTACCAGAAGAATGTAAAGATCCAGAATATTTATTAACATTCTTGGTAGAAAAAATAAAAGATCCTAATAAACGTAATAAATACTTACCATTCTTAAAAGAAGCATTAGATTATTACTTAGAAAAAATAAAAATACAATTTGCTAAAGAATTAACATTAGGAGAAGAACTACATCTTCCATATACTAATGAAGAAAGAAATGTTCGTAGTAACATTAATAAATTCTATATTATTAAATCTCATCTATTTGAAATAGAAACAGGAGAACTTCTTCAAGATGTAATTATTGATACATTAGCTGAACAAGGTATCGATAAACAAATGGTATTAGATTGTATCCATTACTATGGTAAAGATGTAGCTTTAGTTAATCCTGAAGAAGAAGTAATAAAGAATGTTGCTATTGTTATAAAAACAGCTAATAAAATAGTAAGAGAACATACAATATATAATACTCATGGTGAAATACCAAATGAACAATTATTAATTGATAATTTAAATAGTAGATTTGAATTAACAAGAATCTATTATGTTGATAAACCAATAATAGATCCTTATAAGATATTAACTATGTTAAATATTTCTTTAATACGTAAAAACTTACTAAAGAAACCAGAAAGATATAAAGAGTTAGTAGAATTAATGACCAAGAAAAAAGTTCATTTAATTCCATCATGTTTAACAGAAGCATTCACTTCGTGTGGAATTGAACCAGATCATTTCACTATAGCTTCTTTAATTAATTACTTTGGTCCTATTATTACTGGTGAAAGAAAGAGATTAAAAAATCTTGGCAAGAATCCAAATGAAGCATTAACTGGTTTAGCAGCTATTCTTGTTCAAGCAACTACTTATGGTAGTGTTTCTGGTATTTATTCACAAATACTTAGTGTTGAAGACGCTCGTTTAATAAAAGCTAATCCAGAACCATATAGTGCTACTGAGATCGAAGGCGATGAACGTTTAAAACAAGCTATATTATTAACTAAAGATTGCTTCACAAGAAAAGAATCAACAGTTCCACCAATTGATCAAGACTTTACATTAGATGATGGCAGAAAGTTAAATGTCGTACTTGGTAACTTGACTGATCCATGTAACTTAACACATGGTGAAAGAACTTCTGCTTGTATGCGTATTGGTGGTGTAGCAGATTCTTTAATGAGATTCTGTATTCAAAATCCAAATGGTTTCTTTATTAGATTTGAAGATCCAGAAACTCGTGAGTATATTTCAAGAGTAAGTGGTTTCCGTAATGGTAATACAATCTTCTTAAATCAATTAAGATATAGTTGTAATCCAGAAACTTATACAACAGAAGATCTAATAGTAGTTCTAAAAAAAGTATCTAAACTATTAATAGAACTAACCAAAGGTTCTTCATGTCCAATACAAAACGTTGTAATTAATAGCAAATATGGTATGGAAAGCCATATAGAAGAAGTAGTAAGATTTGGTATTACTGACAATAAAGAAGGTTTCTCTAGATTCTATTCTGATATTGGTAGAAAAGGTATTGTCTTAGCTACAACTGCTAAAGATGCACCATTAGAACCAATTAACTTAGATAAAACTAATGTACCAACATATCCAATGTGTAGAGGAAAGATCAAACTTTCTTCTGACCCGGATTTCTTAAAAGCCAAAATAAGTCGTACAGCATCCGTAAAAGCAATACTTGCTGGTGCCAACTATGAAGAATTAGAAGCATTAGACTTCTCAAATGGTATAGTATGTGGTATTGTAGCAGATGACTGGTACATATATGTAACAGATGATAAAGAAATAATATATGATTACATAGATATTGATCCTCGTGCAAAAGAGGAAGTAGTATCTCATCTACAAATAATGGAACAAATTGTAGAAAGAGAAGAAATTGGAAAAGAGGTAGAACATGGAATACAACAAAATTAATGTCGGAAAAATAAGA
>CAMJMP010000192.1 GCA_946407055.1 uncultured Mycoplasmatota bacterium
TATTAGTATCTTGTGGTTCTGATTATCACGGTAATAATAGATATAGTTTAGAATGTGAGTATTTGAATGATAATATGATAAATGATATTCTAAATTGGATAGGAGTTGATCCAAATGAATGAAAATAAAACTAATATAAATTGGTATCCAGGTCATATGGCTAAGACTAAAAGACTTATTAGTGAGAAATATGACTTAATAGATATTATTTATGAAGTTATTGATGCTAGAATACCTGCATCATCTAAAATAAAAGATATCGATGAATTAATCATGAATAAACCAAGAATTCTTATTATGACTAAATCAGATTTAGCTGATCCTCAAGAAACTAAAAAATGGGTTAGCCATTATGAAGAACAAGGATATCATGTATTAACTTTAGATTTAACAAATAATGCTCTTCCAGAAAAGTTAATTAACTTAACTCATGAAATAATGAGTGAAGTACAAACTAAAAGAGAAGATAAAGGTTTAAATAAACGTGAAATAAGAGCGTTAGTTGTTGGTATACCTAATGTTGGTAAATCAACTCTAATCAATCGTTTAGCAGGTCATAAAGCAGCTGTAACAGGAAACAATCCTGGCGTAACTAAACAATTATCATGGTTAAAGACATCAAGCAATATTCTTTTACTTGATTCACCAGGTATCCTATGGCCAAAACTAGATAATGAAGAACAATCATTAAATCTAGCTTCTATGAGTGCTATACCAAGAGATATACTTCCTATTGATAGTGTAGCAATTCATATCTTAAATAAATTAAATAATTATTATCCAGATAAATTAAAAGAAAGATATAACATAGATAATGTTAATAATGATGATTTATCTGAAACTTATGACTTAATAGGTAAAAGAATTGGTGCTATAATAAGTGGCGGAGAAATTGATTACGATCGTGTAAGTAATACAATTCTTGAAGATATTAAGAGTGAAAGAATAAAAGGAATAACTTTCGATAGATTATAAAAAGGTCTGATAATATGAAAAATGTTGAATCAGTAGATTTATTAAAATATGAAAAAGAATTATATAAGAAAGGTATCACCTTAATAGCTGGTACTGACGAAGTAGGTCGTGGTCCTTTAGTAGGTCCAGTAGTAGCTGCTGCTGTAATTCTACCTAAAAATTATAAACTAGAAGGTTTAACAGATTCAAAAAAATTATCAGAGAAAAAAAGAGAAAAGTATTATGATATAATATATAAAGATGCCATTTCTGTAGGAGTAGGAGAAGTAGATCCTAAAACTATCGATGAAATAAACATCTTAGAAGCATCTCGTTTAGCAATGAAAAAAGCTATTGAAAACTTAAATGTTAAACCAGAACATATCTTAAGTGATGCTATGAAATTAGATAATCAAGATATCCCTTATACAGATATTATTAAAGGTGATGCTTTATCATTATCTATTGCAGCAGCATCAGTAATTGCTAAAGTAACAAGAGATCGTATGATGTATGAATTAGATAAGAAATATCCTGAATATGGTTTTGCTAAACATAAAGGATATCCAACTAAGTTACATTTAGAAAATATACAAAAATATGGTTTATTACCTAATTATAGGTTTACTTATAAACCAGTTAGTGATTTAATTAATAAAGGAATAAGGAGTGATTAGATGCGACTATTAACAAATAAAGTATTAAAAAACTATTTATTAATAATGTTACCATTACTAACTATAGAGATAATCTTTAGAGTAATAATGAAATTAGATCTAATTGATTGGGCTTTTGTAAGAATCATAATTGGTGTTAATATTATTGCTTTAATCTTAGGAACATTATATTCATTCTGTGGAAGAGTAGCAGGTAATATATTAACTATACTAACTAATTTATTCTTTGGCATATATGCAGTAGCTCAAGCAGGATTTAAAAACTATTTAGGTGTTTATATGTCATTTGGAACATCTGATCAAATACCTGCTGTTGCAGATTATTTCCATGATTATTTAGATTCATTTGATCATCGTTTCTGGTATATGTTAATACCATTCTGTATTTTAATATTATATTTTATTTTCTTAGAACATCGTGTATATGTTATTGAAAGAAATGACATTATCGATTTCTCAGATAAATATGACTCAGAAGATCGTAAAAAACAAAACGCAATTGATCGTTTCAATACAAAAAAGAAAATGAATAATAATTCTAAAATAAATGCTACTGTAATAGCAGTTTTCCTAATGGGCTTATTTTATGCTTCAACAATAGTACCATTTATGCAAAATCCTATTCAAATGAAGAGTAATAAAGCATTACTAAGAAACCCAGACATGCCTAACATTGCCGTTAGTCAATTTGGTATAACAAGTTATAGTGTTATCGATTTAAAAACAACTATAATTCCTGTAAAAGAAAAAAATAATGATTATAAAACATATAAAAAAGCTGAACAAGTAGAAAGCAATTATACAAGATATATTGATGATGGTGCTTGGGAAGCATTAATTGAAAAAGAAACAAATCAAAATTATAGAACATTAAGTAATTATTTTATTAGTCAAAAAATAACTGATAAGAATGATTATACAGGTATGTTAAAAAACAAGAATTTAATTGTTATCATGATTGAA
>CAMJMP010000193.1 GCA_946407055.1 uncultured Mycoplasmatota bacterium
TCTTCATTTTCATGAAAAGAATAAGGATTAGAAACATATATTAAATAACCGATACCATTATTCTCTAAACTAATATAATTGGGACCATAACCAGTAATTGTACCTTTTATATAATTAAACATATTAACACATCCTTAAACACCATTAATTATATCATACATATGTACTTGCTTAAAGAAAAAGAAAAAGAAATGTCAAACATTTCTTAAGCTTTTCTAACAAAACGATAATAATCATTACTAAAAGATCCATCATCATTTATCTTAAATGTAACCTTCTCTACCGAACTTTGATTATCAACTTTATTAAATATTATATTAATAAACCCATTATTAAATGTATAAGTACCAGTATAATTATTTACAGTAGATCCATAATATCTAGTATATGTTAATGTACCATCTACATTAATAGACATATAACTATTATTACTTGGACATATTTCTTTACTTTTACAATCTACTAGTGCATATAAACCAGCATCTAATGTTTTATTATTTGAATTATCAATAGCATTATCAAAATCATCAGTTGCAATACTTACCTTTTTATTAACTGATATCAAATTACTTAAATTATTAATATTAATAATTGTATTATCTTTATAAATATTATAAATACTAAAATATATAAATTCTCCAGAAGTATACTCTATTTTGTGTACTCCACCAAATAAACTATCAATAACACATACATTATTTTCACAATTAACTGCTACGCCATCAATCTTAATACTAGCATTGTTTTCTACATTAAAAGTTACATTATTTACTCTTCCTAAATAACTGTTTTTTTCTAAAGCACTCTTTACTTTTATTCCCTTAATAAGTAGTTTTCTTCTAGTAAATAATGTTGTTTTACCACTATATTTCAATTCAAAATTATCTTTACTCTTTTCACCATAACCATAATAAAATTCACTAACAAAACTATCCATATCTTTATAAATATCACTATCTATATAATAATCTTTATAGATTTGTTGTAATTCTAATTTGTTATACATAGTATTAACTACACTTTGAAATACTTTCTTACTCATATATTCATTTTTTTCAATATCCATATAATAATATAATTCATCAAAATTATAAGTATTATAATATTCTAATACTTTATTATCTTGCAACTTATTATAGAATCCAAAAACATAAATAATATAAGAAGAAATACTAACTACAACTATAAAAATTAAAGAGATGATAATAGTTATTGTTAAGCCATTTTTTCTTAAAAATCTATTCACTATTATCATCTCCATTTCTTATTTTTTTCTACTTAATTTATCTAAATACATTTTTACAAATAACCATATTGTAAATATAACTCCTAAGAATACAAACAAGTAGAACAAGAAAGATTGCTCCGTTGTTTCTACTCTATTAGATGCAATTAAAGCAGCTCCAAGTATAAATGCTACATCTAATATACAAACTACAATACGATGTACCATTTTCTCTAATCGATCAAAATACTTGTTAGCTTCAGGTAACTGCATATTAAGTCTCATGTTACCATTAGATGCTTCCTTAAAGAATATATGCATATCATTTGGTAACTTAGTTAACTTACTAAAACCTAATACTGTATCAGTTACTTCTTTTTCTATTTTATCTTTATTAATAAAATCTTTAAGAGTTCTTCTCGCCATTCTATTCTTTATTACTTGTAATAAATTAATATTTGGATTAACTGTTTCTAATGTACCTTCTAATACCACAATACCTCTAATTAACATTGTAATATCATGTGGAACACTTAAACCATTAGAAGCAAACATATTCATTAAATCATTTGCAAAATTAGCAATATCTATGCTTCCTATATCTTGACTCTTATTTCTATCTAAGATATGTTCTAAATCATTTCTTAATCTATTATGATCAATATTGCCTCTAGCATCTACTAATAACAATAAATTCTTTTCTAATTCAAACATATCATTATCATTAATATTAATTAAACACTTCTTAAGTATACCTTTATTTTGATTACTTAATCTTCCCATCATCCCAAAATCTAAATATACTATCTTACCATCCATTATAAATACATTATCTGGATGTGGATCTGCATGGAAAAATCCCGTATCTAACGCTTGATATATATAATTGTCAGCTAATTTAGAAGATATTTCTTCTAAGTCATAACCTGATTTTAATAAATCATCTATATTATTAATTCTAATACCATCAATATATTCCATTATTAGCATTTTTTCACTAGTAATATCTTTATATACTTTAGGTACTTTCATATAGGCATATTCACTATTATGTAATGCAAATTCTTCAATATTTTCTGCTTCATGTTTGAAATCCATTTCTTCAAGACATGTTTCAAATAATTCGTCTAAAGTATCATCTATAGAAACTATATGATTGATAATAGATTCTACTCTTAATATCTTACATGCTTTCTTCATGATTCTTATATCCGTAGCCATTTTCTCTTTGATGTTTCTTCTTTGAACTTTAATAACTACTTCATCACCATTTTTTAAAGTCGCTCTATGTACTTGAGCAATAGAAGCACTACCTAATGGTTTAGTATCTATTTTAGAGAATATTTCAAATAATCTTC
>CAMJMP010000194.1 GCA_946407055.1 uncultured Mycoplasmatota bacterium
AACTGGTTCAACTACTTCAGGGATTACATCACCTGCTTTATGAATTACAACATAATCACCAATACGTAGATCTTTATCTTTAATATATTGTTCATTATGTAGGGTTGCTCTTCTAATAGTACTTCCTGCTACTTTAACTGGTGAAAGAACAGCATTTGGTGTTATTTGACCAGTACGACCAACTGTGAAGATGATATCTTCAAGTTTAGTTACTACTTTTTCAGCAGGAAACTTGTAAGCAACTGCCCATCTTGGGTATTTAGCTGTATTACCCATTCTTCTTTGACCAGCTATATCGTTAAGTTTAATAACAATACCATCTATTTCATATGGTAAATCTGGTCTTTTTTCAGTCCATTCTTCAATATAATCTTTTATTTCTTGGAAATTATGACATTTTTTGAAGTTAGGATTGATTGGTAAACCTAATTTCTTTAATTCTAATAAAGTATCATAGTGAGTACTTTGGTTAGTATTAGGAACATGATATAAAACTGTATCTAGTTTTCTTTCTTTAGCTATTTTTGAATCTAGTTGTCTTGCTGAACCAGCTGCAGCATTACGTGGGTTTTGGAATGGTTCTTCACCATTAGCTAATCTCTTTTGGTTTGCTTCTTCAAATGACTTTTTAGTCATATATATTTCGCCACGTACTTCTAAATCAATTGGTTCATTTAGACGTATAGGAACATATTTTATTGTCTTAAAGTTGTTAGTGATATCTTCACCTACTACACCATCACCACGAGTTGCCGCTGATACCATTAAACCATCTTTATATACTAGATTAACTCCTAAACCATCCATCTTTAATTCACAGACAAATTCTGGATTAGATATTTCTTTTTCTACTCTTTTAACAAATGATTCTACTTCATCTAAGTTAAAGACATCTGCTAAACTAAACATAGGTGTTTGATGAGTTATCTTTTCAAATTGATCTAATACTTTAGTACCAACAGATGTGGTTGGTGATTCTGGTAATTTATATTCTGGATATTCCGCTTCAAGACGGAATAATTCCATTAATAAACTATCATATTCATTGTCTGTTAATGTAGGATTGTCATTAAGATAATATTCTACATTAGCTTTATTTAATATTTCTACTAATTCTTTTATTCTGTCTTTTGGATTCATAAATTACCCCCATAGATTATTTGGATAATCACCTTTATCTACTAGTTTCTTAATTGATTCTCTTACAAATGGTGTGTCTTCTTTATATGTTACACCATACCATACTGCTTTAGTATGTAATACTTTTACCTTAGCAAATCCTTCGTCTTTAGCTTCGCCCAAGATATCTGGGATTAAGAATTCACATTTTTCTAAGTTATCTTTGTTTTCTTTGAAGAAGATATCCATCTTTTCTTCAATGTAATCAAATAGTGATGGATCAAAGATAAGCATGTTCATAGATACTAATGCTTCTTTTTCTATTTTGAATGATGGATCTCCACTTAATGGTTCACAATTAATCATGTCACCATCTTCGATGATGGAACTTTCAACGATAGTTTGTAGATTTCCTTCAGCATCTGCTTCTAGAACACCACGTTTAACTGCGCCGTTTTCAGTCATTGTTTTAATTGCTTCGTAACCTACTGTAGCGAATTCTCTTCCTTCTCTATTCTTAATGAAGTCAGCTGCTACTTTGAAAGCATCTCTTCCATAGAAATCATCTGCATTAATAACTACAAATGGTTCAGTTATAGCATCTTTAGCACAATAAATAGCATGTGCTGTTCCCCAAGGTTTTACTCTGTCCTTTGGTATTTCTACAAAGTCAGGTACGTTTTCTAATTTTTGGAAAACATATTCAACTGGGATGTGTGGCTCAACACGTGCACCAATTGTTTCTTTAAAGATGTCATAGTTTTCTTCTTTAATAATAAATACTATTTTAGAGAAACCTTCTCTGATTGCATCAAATACTGAGTAATCAATAATGAACTCATCATTTGGTCCCATTGGAGCGATTTGTTTTAATCCTCCGAATCTACTACCCATACCGGCAGCCATAATTAATAATTCCATAATATTCCTTCTTTCTATATTTTATGTATACTTTTATGGTTCTTTAATAATTTTTTAATACCAAGATTTTTATTAAATGCTACTTTAATAAAGTCTCCTTGAATCTCGGTTACTACACCTTTACCATAACTATCATGCATGATGATATCTCCTTCTTTGAAATTGATTTCATCTTCATCATTATAGTAGTATTCTTCAAGAGATACCTTCTCTTCTTCTTCGAAGTACACTCCTTCTTGTTCTAATAGTTCTGATTTAATTTCTTTAATGAAGCGACTTGGTTGAGTAAGGGCTTCATCTCCATATAGAGTTCTTCTTTTAGCATTAAATAAGTATAGTCTTTCTTTAGCACGAGTTATACCTACGTACATTAATCTTCTTTCTTCTTCGATACCATTTGGTTCTAAGAAGCTGTTTTTATGAGGTATGATACCTTCTTCCATACCTACTATGAAGATTACTGGGAACTCTAATCCTTTAGCACTATGTAGTGTCATTAAAGTAACTGAATCAGTTGGT
>CAMJMP010000195.1 GCA_946407055.1 uncultured Mycoplasmatota bacterium
GGTCTTTATCTTTACTCTTGTTTTCGATTTCGATGCATAATCCAAATGGATATTCATCTACTACTATTTCAACGTCTTCGTTAGAAAAAACTGAACGATATCTTTCGTAGCTTTCAACAAGTGTAAGATGAAGTACGTTTTCTAGTAAAAGACAAAGATTATCATATTCTTCTGGTTTAATTGCTAGTTCTATTTCTTCTTCTTGATGGATAAGTTCTTTTACGTTATCTTTTAATCTTCTTTTCCAGGTAATCATACATTTGGATACTTTATCGCCGATTGTTTTTCTAACTCTGAATCTTCCATCTATTTCTTTGCTATAAAAGTCATATTCTTTCATTGGATGATTGTATTGATCTGTACATTCATAGAATCTTCCTTTATCTTCTAATTCTTTGAATTTTTTCATGTGTTTTAAAACTTTGTCTTTACTATCTATTGAATAATAGAATCTTATTTCTGTTTCCATCTTAATTTCCTTTCATTTCTTTAAAATTATTAAGTTCTTCTTGAATAACTAAATCTAAATCACTGAAACATAAGTTATATTCTGAGTAATTATCATCTTCTAATTTAATATTATTTACGAAACTTAATAATGCTAATGTTTTTTGTTTTGTTAATTTTTCAATAAATTTATGTATTTGTTCTTTTGGACCATATACATCCATTACATAATTTTGTCTATTTGGGATTCTTTTAATGTAAATATTTACGCCAGGCATTTCATCTTCGCTAATGAATGTTATCATTTCTTGATATTTGATATATTCGTAATCAGAGTTTTCAAACATTGTTTTTACTTTTGAACCTGATGTAGTGTCTTCTATAATAGTTTTCTTTTCGCTTGATATTAATCTTTCAACATTGTATTCTTGACCTACGAAGAAGGCACTATTTTCATCGTTTATATCTAATACTTTACTTTTTCTTATTTTCTTAATATCCATGTTACTTGTATTTAAGAAATAGAACATTTTTTCATAACAAATTCGATCAAAGACATTTTTGTTGGCGATAAGTTTTAATTGTTTAAATATTAATGGGTTTACTTCGCAAGTGAATTTGTTTTGTTTTTTCTTAATTGAAGAATATTTCAATACATAGTTTCTTTCTTCACCACAAATTATTTCGTTATAAGCATCTAGAATAGATTCTTTTGTATATTCATCTATTTGATATTTTGGATCGTTATTTATTCTGTTAATTATATCTATTAATGTATTAAGTGTTCTTTCATTATATTTTCTTTCTTTGATAATATCGCAAAGATTATTTATGACAAATTCTGGATATGTATGAGTAGAATTTAAGATTTTTACTAGGTATTCAGAAGCGTTTTCTGAAGTTATATTATCTTTAATAAACTCAGAGTATTTAACGGCGTGAAAGCCGTTTTTGGTCATGTTGTTTATTTTATTTGCGCTTTCTGTATAGACAATATATTTCTTTTTATCTAGTTTTAAATCTCTAAGGATATTTAATATAAGCTCATAACCTCTTTTGTCTTCAAACTTGTTATTTTTGATTAAATATTTTTGAGCTTCATCTCTATTTAGTTTGCCAATAAACTTTCCTTCTGGAGTTCTTCCGTTTACTTGAAGTTCTAGTTCTTTGCATTTATAGAACAAACCCCATCCTTGAGCTTCTTGTGGAATATGTACGAAGATTCCTTCATTGCTTTCAAGTAATTTTATGAATTCTTGTTTTTGGGTTTCACAATCACAGTGAGAATCTCCATACATTCCTAAAAGGCATTCAGATTGTATTCTAAATAGTATTTCTTTATTAAATAATTTGGGTATTATTTTAGGATAGTTTACTGTTCCATCTTTTACCATTTCTTTCATTTTACTAGATTTTAAGAACAATACGATATTATTACTAGTTAAGCTGTATTTTTTTATATCTTGAGCTGATGCAGTATAACATACAACTAAGATGTTATCTTTAAATAAGGTATTGTTTTCTTGATAGTAAAACGAGTACTTATCATTCATATTTATTCACCAATCCTTGGTCGAGATACATAGTACATGTATTATTATTTGCTATTATTTTTTCTCTATCATACATATTTTCCATTGGTAGATATACACCATTTGGAAGCGAATTTATGTAATCAGATACTTTAATATACATGGTAGCTAATATATCGTTTCTTTCTTTAGTTTTTTCTTCTGTAAAATTTAATTTTTCATAGAATACTTTATTTGCTATATAAAATGAGTTATATATTTTCTTTGGTATTCTGTTTATTATTTCGTTATCAATATGTCCTCCATAGCTTTTTTCATTTTTAAATGTTTCCATCTCTGAAGTACAATGAATATATTTAGGATCAAAGTATTTAGTTCCTTCTTTTATGAAGAGTTCTTTATTTACGTTTAATTCTTTTAACCAATTTTTATTTATTGCATCGTCACAGTTTTCAATGTATGAATCACAGTAGTAACAATGGATTTGGTATGGTATTTTTTCTTTAGTAAAGAACTTTGCAACATCCCCTAAGATTGCTAGCTTTGTTCTTGAAGTTTTACCT
>CAMJMP010000196.1 GCA_946407055.1 uncultured Mycoplasmatota bacterium
TATTAGAGAATTTAGGATTCTATGATATTGTATTATCCATTAAGGCATCTAATATTAAATTATGTCTTGAGGCATATAAGCTTGCTGCAGAAACCTTCCCTTATCCACTTCATGTAGGTATCACAGAGGCTGGTACTGACTTTAAGGGCTTAATTACATCTTCTATTGGATTATATAGAATATTATCTAAGGGAATAGGTAATACAATTAGAGTATCCTTAACTGCAGATCCTAAATTAGAGGTTAAGGCTGCTAGAGACATTTTAAAGGAATTAAAGCTAATTAATAATGTTCCAGTAATAACATCTTGCCCAACATGTGGTAGAACACAAATAGATTTAATACCACTTGCACATCAGGTTGAGGAATTCCTATATACGGTTAAAAAGGATATCCATGTTGCTGTTATGGGCTGTGTAGTAAATGGTCCAGGTGAGGCAAGAGAGGCCGACCTAGGTATAGCTGGTGGAGTTGGTGAGGCTTTAATCTTTAAAAAGGGTGTGCCTTTAAGAAAGGTTAAAGAGGAAGATATTATATCAGAATTAAAGAAAGAAATTGATAACATGTAAAAAGAGCACTTCGGTGAGACTGCTGAAAATGGTAGGCGTTTTTCGCAGTTAAAATAGGTGTCAAAATAAAAATGAAGATTTTATGATTTAAAAGTCATAATTTCTTCATTTTTTTATTATATTAAGTTAAAAACGAAGGGATACCTTTCAATTATTTGCCTTCTTTTCCGTTTTTAAGGCGTAGTACCCTCTTTAAGTTCACGACAAAAATCGAAACACCTGCTTGAAGAGTCATACCATGGATACCTGCATAAGAAGCATGAGCATAGCCATACTCATTTTTAAGTTCGGCATTTTTAGCTTCAATTTTATATCTTTCTTTAGCAAGTTCTATATACTCTTGTGTTTCCTGTTTGTTTTTATGTCTTTCATGTATGTCGGACATTTTATTGGTAACACTATATGTTTTAGCTTTTTGACCATCTTTAAATCCACATTTATCCTTAAGATGACAATTTTTACATTTATTAATATCAAAATAATAGGTTGTAAAATAATGTTCATCCTCTCCATGTTTTTTCTTTTTACCACGTTCGGATTTTTTTATAGCCATTTCACCATTAGGACAAACATACATTTTAGCATCTTTATTAAAGTAGAATTGAGCATCTAATTTATTTTTTCTATTTCCTGAAGAAACTGTATTACTTAATTTGGATACCAACTTAATGTCATTTTCATCAGCATATTTAATATTATCTCTTTCAGAATAAGCTCCGTCACCAACTATATTTTCAACTTCAACGCCATTGGCTTCCATTTTATCAACTAATGACTGTAATTCTTTACCATCGTGCTTTTCTCCTGAAGTTACAGTAGCAGCAGTTATTATTCTTTCTGGAGTCATAGCAATATGCGTTTTATATCCAAAATATGAAGAATCAGCAGTTTTATGCCCTACCTTAGCATCTTCATCCTTTGATATCAATAATTCTTCATTAGTATCATCTATAGTTTCCTGTAATAAATTAATATTTTCTGCAATATTTGGTCTGGCAACAAGATTCTCATCATTTTTAATAGTGTTAATAACATTTTGACAGTATTTTATTACATCTTCATATAGACCTATTTGACGGTTATCAGGTTTCTTAGGCATCTTTTCTGTATATGATTCATCAATATCATATACTTTTTTTCTTAAATTCTTACAAACTTCAAGCAAATACTCTCTAGCACTTTTAGCATTATATCTAGCTTCACTATGAGTAGAATCTACAATTAAAGTTTTAGACAACTTAATTCCATTATTCAAAGCAATTTCAACTGATTTAGAAATAAGCTTATCCATAATAGATTCATCTTTCATTCTTAATTTTCTAAATTTAGTAAGTGATGAAGCTTCAATAACAGGATCTTCAGGTGCAAGACCTAAAAAGTATTTATATGCCATATCTGTCATAGCATGCTTAACAACATCTCTATCAGATAGTTCATACATTCTTTTCAACATTAAATACTTAAACATGACTTGAGGTCTATAACCTGGTCTACCATTATCCAATGTATACATATCCTTTAGCATATCATCAACAAAAGAAAAGTCCACTAAGTCAGCTAATTGTCTTAGTTCATGGTCTTTTGGAATAATAATATCATATAAAGCTATGTATGGGCTTAATACTAAAGACTCTTGTTTAATCATTTTCATCACTCATTTCTATGTTTATATTATATCATAGATATAATATAAAAACTTGTGAAATGACAAAAACTGCAAAAAAAGAAAAAGAGATATGTTTCCATACCTCTAATCCATAGAGACTTTTTCAGCAATCTCACCGCAGTGCTCTTTTCTTATGTCTTATTGTTGTCCTTCATTCTTACTTCTATTATAAATAATGGTTCCAAGTAGCTTAGCAGCAAATGTATATAAAACCTTATCCTTAGATTCCCAAGTATGGCTATTACCAACCATCTCTACTCTTAAAATACCATATTTAGTATCATTACATGCTATTTCAACGCAAAG
>CAMJMP010000197.1 GCA_946407055.1 uncultured Mycoplasmatota bacterium
TATAAGTACCAAATTGAACATATCTTGTATATAACTCTGATGATTCTATACCATCTTTATATCCGCCAATATCATGACTCCACCAAGACATACCCAAGTTACTAGAAGTACTATTAAAGAATGGCAATTGATCCAAAGTCTTCCAACTAACTTTAGTTTCACCACTATAATGTACTGGATATTTATGAGGCACATGATCATTTATCTTAGCTAAGATAAGTGGTCTAGTAGCTTCATTCTTTTTAAAATCAGTAAAATGATAATAATCCAAAATACCTTGAGTCATTCTATCTTTAAAATTACGATAATCTACCCAGAAGCAATCTACTCCCACCTCATATAATGGATCTATTAAATAATCAAAATAAGCAGTAATTAAATTCTTATCAAAAGCATTAAATGGAATAGTTTGCTTTTGACTAATACCTAATTCTTTAGCAATTTCATCAAACTTAGGTTCATGTGGATATATTCCATCACTTGGATCTATACTAACACCAAGTTTTACACCTCTATCATGTAAGTATTTAGTAAACTCTTGGGGTTTAGGAAATAATTCTCTATTAAATGTAAAACCAGAACTAAATCTCTTTAAGTTATTTTTATCTTTCATGTGCCAGTTTTCACCAAGCAATAAAACACTTAAAGGAATTCTATATTTATTAAAATCTTTTAATAAGTTTTGTATATCTTCAAAAGAATAATAATTAGTTTTATTCCACCAGATACCCAATGCATATCTAGGTATTAATGGTGGCATTCCTGTTAAAGTAAAATAATCTTTTAAACAGTTACCAAAATCTCTGTTGTACATGAACACATATACATCAGTTCTTTTTCTATCATTAAATAATACAGTACCATCTTCAGCTAATATATTAGATTTAGAATCATCAATAGATACAAATCCATCAGCAGAATATAAACCTTTTTGACTATAGAATACTTCTTCTACTTTCTTCTTTAATTGCTTAAAGTCGGTAACTTTAGTTTCTCCTTCAGATTCATCAGTACTTTTATCTAAATCTGCTGCAATACCAGAATAGTTTCTAGCTTCTGGATGTCCAAAATACCATTCTTTATTATCAGCATTTAATAACTTAATTTTAAAGTTTGCATCAGGTGCATACTTAGTACCATATAATGGTTTTTCTTTTAAGTATGTTAAATTGAAATACTTAGTTGTAACATCTAAATAATTCTCATTTTGATCTACTTTCATTTGAGGAACAGGGAAATCTCTAAATGAAGCGAATTCAGTTGGGCGATCTTCGAAATAACCTTCTTCACTAAATTCAATTCTAACCAATAAATCAGTTAAAATAGTAATTCTATAAAATTGTCCTTGAAAAATGGCTTGCTTTTTAGCTCTTGCTTTAGCATAATCCACTTCAAAATGTTTACCTAAGTCTCCCACACTAATCACCTATTTCTCTATTCTATTCAACTTAAATTATAACATATTTATATTTCAAGAACAATCATGATATAATACATTCGCAGGTGAGAAAATGTTTAAGTATTCATTAGATAATAAAAGATATCATACCTTAAATTATTACTATAAAAATAAATATGGTAAAAAAACATTTAAAGTCTCTTTAAATGGTGGTTTTTCTTGCCCTAATAAAGAGAAAACCGGTCATGGTTGTATCTTCTGTTCAAGACTAGGTTCTGGTGATTTCGCCGGTAACAAAGAAGATGATTTACTAACTCAATTTAATAAAGTTAAAACTATCATGGAAGAAAAATGGCCAGACAGTTACTATATTGGTTACTTCCAAGCAAATACTAACACCTATGCTCCAATAGATGAGTTGAGGGATAAATATGAATCAATCATAAGTATACCCAATGTTGTTGGCCTTAATATTGCTACCCGTAGTGATGCCATCTCTAAAGAGTGTTATGATTACTTAGAAGACTTAAATAAAAGAACAGATTTAACTATTGAGATTGGTCTTCAATCAATGCATGATAAAACATTAAAGTTAATTAATCGTGGACATGATTTAAAGAACTTTGAAAAATGTATTAAAGAACTACAAAAAAGAAATATTAACACCGTAGTTCATATTATTAATGGTCTACCTGGTGAAACTAAAGAAGATATGATTGAAACAGTAAAGTATTTAAATAAATTAAATATTAATGGTATCAAGATTCATATGTTACATATTACTAAAGATACCGATTTAGAAGATTATTATAAAGAACATCCTTTCCATGTTCTAACTAAAGAAGAATACATTGATATTGTATGTGATCAATTAGAATATTTGAGTCCAGAAATAGTTATTAATAGAATTACTGGTGATCCTAAAAAAGAAGACTTAATTGAGCCTTCCTGGTTATTAAAAAAATTCTGTGTTTTAAATGATATCGATAAAGAATTAAAAAGAAGAAATACCTATCAAGGAGCCAAAATAAAAGAGTGATTTATTCACTCTTTTTTAATCTAAACTTTAATGTATCCGCAGCTGTATTTGGATTCTCTAAAGTAAATCCAGCATCAACTGCAACTTGGATAGCTTT
>CAMJMP010000198.1 GCA_946407055.1 uncultured Mycoplasmatota bacterium
TCAACAGTTGCTGATTTAAATGGTGGAGCCATTTTGTTTTTAACAACTTTAACAGTAGTTCTGTTACCAATAACAGAATCTCCCATTTTAATTTGTTCTCCTCTTCTTACATCTAAACGAATTGATGCATAGAATTTTAATGCACGTCCACCAGTAGTAGTTTCTGGATTACCAAACATAACTCCAACTTTTTCTCTTAATTGATTAATAAAAATTGCTATAGTATTTGTTTTATTAATAATACCTGCAAGCTTACGTAATGCTTGAGACATAAGACGAGCTTGTAAACCTACATGATTATCACCCATCTCACCTTCGATTTCAGCTTGAGGTACAAGTGCTGCTACTGAATCAATTACAACAATTTGAACGGCATTTGAACGCACTAAAGCTTCACAAATTTCTAAAGCTTGTTCACCCGTGTCTGGTTGAGAAAGTAAAAGCTCATTAATATCTACACCTAAGGCTTTTGCATAAACAGGATCAAGTGCATGTTCTGCATCAATAAATGCTGCTCTTCCTCCAGTCTTTTGTACTTCAGCTACAGCTTGTAAAGCAATTGTAGTCTTACCACTTGATTCAGGTCCATATACTTCTATAATTCTTCCCTTTGGAAATCCACCAACTCCTAAAGCAACATCTAAACTTAAAGATCCAGTAGAAATTGTTTCTATTTCCATATGAGACTCATCACCGAGTTTCATAATAGCACCTTTACCAAATTGTTTTTCAATCTCGGCCATTACTTCTTCAAGCGCTTTATCTTCTTTAATATCACTTTTTTTCATATTGTACTCCTTTGTTTGATCTTCCTTACATAATAATTGTATCAAAATAAAATCTTAAAAGTCAAGAAAAAATCAAACAAGTGTACGAATATTAATTTTTAACATAAAAAAAGTAGAATTATTTAAATTCTACTTTTCTTTAAATGCATCTTTATTAACTGAATAGTATTGAATTCCACTTACAATTGAAAGAATTGTTGCTGCATAAACTAAACCTTTTGCAACTTGAATACCAATTAATTCAAATGGAAGATTTCCAAAGAATACTAAAGTTAATCCTGACATCATACAAATTGTTTTAAGTTTACCTAAGATTGAAGCACCAACTGCATGTCCACTTTGACCTGCAACCATTTTAATTGAATCAACTGCAATATCTCTTGTAATAATAATTACAGGAACTACTACACTAATCATTCCGTTACATGCAAGAACAATTAAGATTCCATTAACTAACATTTTATCTGCAATTGCATCCATTACTTTACCGAAGTCAGTAACTAGATTTCTACTTCTTGCAATATGTCCATCTAATGAATCTGTTAGAGATGCTATTAAGAAAATTACACCTCCAATAATATATTTAAGTTCTAATGTAACTTTTCCAATTAAATATTTAGGTAATTCTATACCACATAAATCAAATGGAAAAATTAAAAATACAATTAATAATATAGATAAAACTATACGTGCCATTGTAATCTTATTTGGTAAATTCATATCCCATTCCTCCTATTCTGTATAATAACTCAATACATCAGTACTGTTATTACCAACTGTAATTTGTGATACACTCCACCATATAGCAAGTACTACTAGTATAAATACTACTAAAGTAATAATAATATATGGAAGTGTTTTTTCCTTAGGAAATGCGCGTGTATAAGGAGATGCAATTCTATCTGGATCATCAACTTCAGATTTAGAATTTTCCTTAATAGCAGCTACTATTTCTTGTGAAGGAATTTTACTTGTATGATCAAACATATATTCATTAAATTCTTTAATTACTTTATCAGTGTCATATCCTAAATACTTAGCATAATCAACTAAATATCTTTTAAGCACATAGATATCCTCAAATGAGCCTAATGTACCAGCTTCAATTTGCTCAAGGGCAATTACTGGAATATTAATATCATTAGATACTTCTTCTAGTGAAATACCTGCTGATTTTCTTAACCCCATTAATATTTCTCCTGTCTTATGCAAAAGAAACCACTCCTTAATATTAATATAAAAAAAGAATAATCTTATAAGCCATGTTCTGTACCTCTTACGAGGCGGTAAACATTTATCTAGCATTACTGCTCCTTATCTCCCTTATCATTCGTTCAATAAGACTCTCCTACCAAAATTTGGATTTCTCACTTGCGGGGCTTACCACGTTCCACCTTAACCGTTTCCAGTTAAGCTCGTCTCTTTGGCGCTTTATGGCTACTATAACCATGGTTAGGTTATCTCGCCGCCGTCAGTCTTACAACTGCCTAGGTTTTATCCTAGCACAAACACTACTTTCATCACAGAAAGTGTGAGCATGGACTTTCCTCAACACATATTTCAGTGCAGCGTTTACCCAGATTATTCGTCTTTTCCGTATACTGTTTTTTCTAGATTTGAAATTCTCTTAAGAAGGTCAATATTATTGTAATTAGCATTTGGACCTGCTTGAGAAGTTTGTCTAGCTGAATCAATAATATTTTTCATCTTCATATTATCTGCTCTTAATTTTTCT
>CAMJMP010000199.1 GCA_946407055.1 uncultured Mycoplasmatota bacterium
GATCTGTAACATGTAGAACGGCTGGATTTGCAACATTTGATTGTTCAACTCTTGCAAATCATTCAGCTACATATTTAATAATGATTTTATTAATGATGATAGGTGCTTCATCATGCTCAACAGGTGGTGGTGTTAAAACATCAACATTTGCGATTATTTGTATTACAATCGGTTATTATGCTGTAGGCAAAAAGACTAAGCTATTTAAAAGAAGTATCGCTGATAGCCAAATATTTAAAGCTTTCGTATTAGTTAATGTATCAATAATTTTCGTTGTTGTTTCTACATTTGTTGTATCAGTTGCTCAAAGCGTTTCCGGTAATCCAATGGGATTCCAAGAAATATTCTTTGAGGTAGTATCTGCCTTTTCAACTACAGGCTTAACAATGGGTATAACTGGTAGCTTATGTATATTTAATAAATTATTCTTATGCTTTGTAATGTTATTTGGTCGTTTAGGACCATTAACAGTTATTAGTATAGTAAACAAAAATTGGATGGCTGATTTTAAGGAACCAATTGGTTATCCGGAGGAGAATGTGATTATAGGATGAAAAAGAAGTTTTTTATGGTTATAGGTCTTGGTCGTTTCGGATCATATATTGCTAGAACATTAGTTTCTATGAATGCAGAAGTTTTAGCAGTAGATAAAAATATAGATACAGTTCAAGTAATGTATAGTGAGATTCCTAACTGTGTTGCTTGTGACACAGCTAATATGCTTGCATTAAAAAAACTAGATGTTAAATCAATTGACCACGCTATTATAGCTATTGGTAATAGCCTACAGGATTCAATTTTAACTATTACAAACCTTAAGCAATTGGGTGTTCCTCAAATTACAGTTCGTGCTGATAAGGAGGAATATAAGCAAATCTATGAGCTTATCGGAGCTACAGATATTATCATTCCTGAGGTTGCTAGTGCGATTTCACTAGCTAATGCCGTAATGAGTGATACACTGCTTGACTATAAGGAATTAGGTGCTGGCTATGCGTTAGTTAACGTTAATGTTGGTATTAATGTTGATAAGACATTGATGAAGCTTGATTTACGTAATCAATTTGGTATCAATATCGTTGGTATCCAAAAGGGTGGAAAAACTGATAAGTTCTATATTCCAAGAGGTACTGACAAGCTTGAAAAGGGCGACGTTGTAGTCTGTGTTGGTAAAAAGACAGACGTTAAGAAGTTTGATGATTTCTTAAATAGCTAATATGAAATTATTAATAATATATAACCCTAAAAGTGGTAAGGGTAAAATATTAAAGCATATCAATTATATAAAAAATACTTTAAGTCAAAAATATGAGGTTAGTGCTCATGAGCTTAAGGAAGACGAATTAATTAAAGATTATATATTAGGCTTAACCGAAAAATATGATGTGTTTTTAGGTATTGGTGGAGATGGAACAGTAAATGCATTAGTAAGTGGCATATGTGAATTAGATTACTCACCTAAGGTGGCTATTATTCCATTTGGCACTATGAATGATATGGCATCTAATTTAGGAATGAAGAAGAATATAAAAAAGTCTTTAAATGTCTTATTAGATTCTAATCATTATTTAAAGCATAAAATATATAAAATAAATTCTAATTATATGTGCTATGCGTTTGCCTTAGGGTATTGTGCAGAGAATTCCTTTATTAAAAAGAAAAAATTAGGAGCTTTATCTTATTATCTTGAAGGTATTAAATTATTCTTTAAGGATAAAAAGAAGAATATTTCATTATTTATTAATGATAAGAAGATAGATGATTATCAATTAATATTTGCATTAAATACAAATAGTATTGGTGGATATAAGGTTAAAAAAGCAGATACAATAACAATTATTGGATTTAAAGGATTTAGATTCTTTGTGTTATTTAAGCTAGCAATGTATTTTTTCTTTGGATATGCTAAGCATAAATATTTTATAGATGAATTTAGTATTAAAACAGTTTCTGGATTATATAATGGTGATGGTGAACCATTTGAATATGATGGAAATATTAATGTATCATATGCTAAAACATTAGAATTTATATGCAATAATAAGATTAAAAAATAAGAGCATTTTGTTGCTCTTATTTCTTTTTATATATTTTTGCTATAAAGAATCCTTCGTAATATTCATTAGGCATAACAGTTATTACACCAGGAATAGTAGAAGGTAGTGTTTCTAAATCCATAGGATCTAGTTTTACTATTTCACAATTATATAAAGGTAATACCTTATTTAATACATTCTCATTTTCTTCCTTTAAAATAGAACAAGTAGAATAGATCATATATGAATTTGGCTTTAATATTTTTAAAGCCTTTTTTAATAATTCAGTTTGAAGCTTAGCTGAATTATTAACTAATTCTCTAGATATCTTTAATTGCTTAGTCTTTTCATTTATGAATAATGTTCCAGAACCTGAGCATGGAGCGTCTAATAATATTTTATTAAATGAAAAATAATCATCTAATCTTTTGGCATCTGTATTAATTACAAATACAGAAGAAGCACCTTGCTTTAGAATAT
>CAMJMP010000200.1 GCA_946407055.1 uncultured Mycoplasmatota bacterium
AGAATGAGATTTAATAATCATAATTTTAATTGTTTAAATTGTTAATAATTTTTAAATTTTATCTCAGATTTTACCTACAATCAATTTAAATTTATAGTGAGAGGATTACTCTATATCTATATTATAATTAATTGTAGGTAAAGCCAGGTGGCAAGGAATTGATTTTAGAACAATAAAGGACTGCCAACTTTAATCATTAGCAGTCCTTCTTTACACAAACACTAATACATTGACAAATAACTACACTACAAGGAGTATTATTTGTTTAAGATATAGTAGTATTGATATTTGGATTCTCGAATCAGATATGTATATGAAAGATAAGCGTAATGGGTAAACTAAACTCCGCGATTGAATTAGTTTTATAACTTTAATATTGTTTCTCAACAGTATTAAAATTATTATCAATACTACTATTTGTTGAAGTACCAGGATTCGAACCTGGAATGACAGAACCAAAATCTGTAGTGTTACCATTACACCATACTTCAATATAAATAAAGCAATACTAATAATTGATATGATTAATATGGCTACAACAACGACCTTTAATTAGTATTGCTTTACCGGTTTCAATAGTTACTACCGGAAACTATTATTTAGTACATCCAGCATCTATTTCTATGCTACCAGAAATAATATCTCCTATATATTCTTTATTATGACTAATTTGCTTACGAAGTTTATCATATAAATTAGCAGAATCTGTAGCTAATCTTTGATAATAATCATTAACTTCAATAAGGAACTTTTTATAATATTTATATGCTTTAATTTCTGCACGAGCTAAAGCAATTCTTCTACCAATATTAAAATTGTAATCATCTTCAGGATTACATTTAGCTATACCTTTAACAGATAGTTCATCAAGTATATTATTACCATCTGTTAAAGCAACTTCAAGAAAAGCAACAGTCTGATGTTTAAATCTTTTAATTTTTTGACCTAAAACTGTAATTTTCATAATATATTATTTAATAAGCTTAATCATATGAGTTTTACGAAAAACTTTATCCTTATTATTAAAATATTCTTGACATTCAGGATAACTTCCTTGATATACAACTTGTCTGCTATATTTATTAATAATAGCAAAATTGGTTTTACTCATTTACTTTGTCGTCTGCATTATAATCATACAAATTAGAATAAATAGAATCTCTATCTGTTTTATCATTATAGACAAAATCTATAACTGAATCTTGATTAGTTCTTAAACAAATTCGTATAATATATTTACCATCGTTTCTATTAAGAGTAAGTATTTGTTCTATTTCATCAGCATTTATTATTAAATCCATTCCATTATCATCATTAATCCTAATAAATGTAGGTCTTGATGCTTGTGTAAAATTAAAATTATCTATATAAGCATCTGAAATCTTTTTAGCTTGTTTTCCAAGAAATATAACAAATAAACAAGCTAATACAATTAGTGTAATTAGTAAAATTGTTAATCCCATATTATTTAATTATTGGTTAATTTCAAAGAATTAAGGAAATAATCTCCACATACTGTTAATATGCTTTATCGTTTCCTTAATCATCGGGTTCTTTTCAGTTCCCACTATTGCCGTAGTTACTGTTTTATCTATTATATCGGCAACTATAATAGACTTATCAGTAGTGCCCCGAGTGGGACTCGAACCCACACAATCAATTCTGATTACAAGAGCTTAAATCTGGCGTGTCTACCAATTCCACCATCAGGGCAACTTTTATTATATTATTCAATAGTTAAATCAGTATAATCAAAATCAATATAATTAGATATATTATGATTCTTTTCTAAATTGGCACAATAATTTTTAAAAGATTTTTCTGCTTCTTTATAAGCATCTTCTTTATTATTAGCAAGTACTGTTGTATGAACAGTTCTACCGAATTTAGAACCTAATTTAACAGGAAATACATTTGCTTTAACAGTATATAACATATTATTAGAAGGTTTAACTTTCATAATATTATATTTAGTGGCCCCTAAAGGACTTGAACCTTTGACCTTCAGATTATGAGTCTGCTGCTTCTAACCAACTGAGCTAAGGGGCCTATAATTATTTATTAATTACTTATCACCACCAAGTGTTTCATCATCAGCACCATTCTTTTTAGCTATATAAGAACTTAAAGCTCTAAAAGGAACATAAGCAATAGTCCAACAAATAACTGTAAGAATAGGCCACATAAAAAGATATTTGAAAACTTCTTGAGTCCAAGTTTCTTCAACTGGATAACCAACAGCAAAATAACGATTAGCAAAAACAATAGCAAGAACTATGAAAACAATAGCACAAAGAATCCAATTAAACATCCAATAAAGTTTCTTTTTGTTGTTTGTCATAATATTATTATTTAAGGGTTTAAAATCTTATTAAAAACTATTAGGTGTTTCACAACAACTAATAGTTTAATGACAAGTGTAAAAAATGTTAACGGCGTTTGCCGTAGTATCTTCAATGGGATTCGAACCCATGACCCTTACATTAAAAGTGTAATGCTCTACCTAC